>CAYQZN010000032.1:0-17388 GCA_964421805.1 uncultured Woeseiaceae bacterium | reverse complement strand
AAGCCGCCGAACACCACCGAGTGCACCGCGCCGATGCGCGCGCAGGCCAGCATGGACACGGCGGCATCGGGGATCATCGGCATGTAGATGGTGACCCGGTCGCCCTTCGAGACGCCAAGGGATTTCAGCACGTTGGCGAAGCGGCAGACCCGCTCGTGCAATTGGCGGTAGCTGATGGTCTCGTCCCGCGCCGGGTCGTCGCCCTCCCAGATGATCGCGGTCTCGTCACCCCTGTCGTCGAGGTGACGGTCGACGCAGTTGTAGCAGACGTTGAGCTCGCCGTCCTCGTACCAGCGGATGTGCAGGTCGGCGGCGGCGTAGGAGACGTCCTTGACCTTCGTGAACGGCTTCGACCAGTCCAGAATGCCGGCCTGCTCCCGCCAGAATCCCTCGTTGTCCTCGACGGAGCGGCGGTACATCTCCCGGTATTTGCTCTCGTCGACGTGACCGTGCTCCCGGTAGTACCGGTTGACCGGATAGATCTCGTTCATTGGCAGCCTCCGCTCGCTGATGCGCCCGCGGCGCCCGCATGACACCGCGCCTGTTCACATTCTGGGGCGCCCGCCCGCCGTCGGCATTAGACATTCGTCTAGCCCGGCCCCGTATGCGCCCGCGATTCGACCTTTGGCTAATGGTCAGCCCCCCTGCGCTCGGGGACTATCGGCTTGCCTGCAGAAGAACGAGGGGGACTGCGACGATGACCAGAGGAACCAGACAACTGACCGCGGCGGCGCTGGCCGCGGGCCTCGTGCTCGCCGCCGGCGGCCCTGCCGCATTGGCACAGGAGTCGAGCGAGAGCGATATCCGGCGGCTGGAGGCTCGGGTGGCCGAGCTGGAGGCACTGGTGCGCCAGCTCGTCGGCGTGCGCGAGACCGAGGCCGGCCCCACCTCCGTGTCCGAGCGGGAACCCACCGTGGAGACGCCGGCGGAGACACGCTACGGGTTCGGCGGCTACGTGAAGGCGGATGCCATGTTCAGCGACTACGGCGCCGGGGACCTTGCGCCGGGCAGCGCCGGCACCCAGTTCTACATTCCGGCCACCATTCCGGTGGGCGGCGAGGGCGAGGGCTACGACGCCGACTTCCAGGCGCGCGAGTCGCGCATCAACTTTCGTGCCGACCACGAGACGGCAGACGGCGATCAGCTCTCCGCCTACATAGAAATGGACTTCTTCCTGAGTCCGGGCGGCGACGAGCGCATCAGCAACTCCTACAACCCGCGTCTGCGCCACGCCTTCGTGAAGTACAACAACTGGACCTTCGGCCAGACCTGGACCACGTTCCAGGACGTGGGTGCGCTGCCGGATCAGCTGGACTTCATCGGCCCGTCCGAGGGCACGACCTTCGGCCGCCAGGACCTGATTCGCTACACCAGCGGCGCCTGGGAATTCGCGGCGGAGAATCCGGAGACCACCATCACGCCGTTCGGTGGCGGGGCGCGCATCGTCAGCGACGACGGCACGATCCCGGACCTGGTGGCTCGTTATACCCACAACCTGTCGGACGGGTACGTGAAAGCGGCCGCGCTGGTGCGCCAGCTGGACTACGACATCGGCGGGCAGAGCGATACGCAGACGGCCTGGGGTCTGTCGCTGTCCGGCAAGCACCGCTTCGGGCAGGACGATATCCGCTGGATGGCGACCTGGGGCAGCGGCACCGGGCGCTATCTCGGCCTGAACACGGCCAACGACGCCGTGCTGGATGCCGACGGCAACCTGAAGGCCATCGACCAGTTCGGCGGCTTCGTCGCGTACCGCCACTTCTGGCGGCCGAAATGGCGCTCGAGCTTCACGCTGTCGTATCTGACCATCGACAACGACACCGCGCTGACCGGCACCGGCGTGACGAAAGACGTCTACAGCATCCACGCCAATCTTCTCTACGAGCCGGTGCCGAAGCTCGTGATCGGCGGCGAGATCATGTACGCGGAGCGCGAGATCGAGTCGGGCCTGGACGGCGACCTGACCCGGTTCCTGTTCTCCACCAAGTACGGGTTCTGAGGCGACGCAGTGCATCTCCCCCGGCGGCCGGCGGCATCCGCGTGATGTCGCCGGCCTTCCTTTCTCTGCGCCCAGTCGTGTAACAATCGTCCCATGAACGAGATCCCGGAGATCGAAGCCTTCCTCGGCCGGCTGCCCGGCTTCGATCATCTCGACGCGACCGAATTGCACCGGGCTGCCCGCGCGGTCTCCGTGGCCTACTACCGGCGCGGCCAGGACATCCTGTCGATCGGCGTCGGCAATACGCAGCTCAATATCGTGCGCAGCGGCGCCGTGGAGCTGACAGACGGCAACGGCGACCTGGTGACCCGTCTGGCCGAGGGCGAGTGCTTCGGCTTCCCCTCGCTCATGAACAGCGCGCCCACCCGCAACCATTCCGTGGCGCTGGAAGACACGCTGATCTACCACCTGAAGGGCGAGGCGTTCGAGGGGCTGCGCCGCGACAACCGGGAGTTCGACACCTGGTTCATCCGCGCACTGTCCGATCGGCTCACGATGCGGCCGGTGGCCGGCGAGATCCGCGGCGCCGCCGCCGGCAGCGTACGCGACCTGGTCAGCCGCGGACCGGTCACCATCGACGGCTCGGCCAGCATCCGCGAGACCGCGAAGAAGATGGTGGCCGAGCGGGTTTCGGCCATGCTGATCACTGATGGCGGCCGCATGACGGGCATCGTCACCGACCGGGATCTGCGCAGCCGTGTGGTGGCGGAGGAGTTTTCGCCGGACCGCCCCGTGGCCGAGATCATGACGCCGGAGCCGATCTCGCTGGACGCCGAGTCCCACGCCTACGAGGCGGCGCTGGTGATGATGCAGAACGTCATCCATCATCTGCCCATCACCGACGACGGCGAGCTGCTGGGCATGGTCGCGCGCAGCGATTTCATGCGTCTGGAGACCGAGCATCCGCTTTATCTGGTGAGCGATATCGGCAAGCAGGAGTCGGTGGAGGGGCTGGTCGAGGCCTGCTCGCGGCTGCCCGGCCTGATTGCCGGCCAGATCGACGCCGACATCGCGGCGGAACAGCTCGGCAAGTTCATCACGGCCATCACTGACAGCGTCACCCGCCGGCTGATCCGCATCGCCCGGGCCGAGCTGGGGCCGCCGCCCTGCCGCTACGCCTGGATCGCGCTGGGCTCACAGGCCCGCCACGAGCAGTCCGCCGTTAGCGATCAGGACAACGCGCTGGTGCTGGAGGACGGCGCGGGTGACGAGGCGGAGGCCTGGTTCGAGCGCCTCGCGCGCATCGTCAACGACGGGCTCGACGCCTGCGGCTGGGTGCACTGCCCGGGCGGCGTCATGGCGATGAACCCGCGCTGGCGGGTAACGGTGAGCCGGTGGAAGGAGCATTTCACCCGCTGGATCACCGTGCCGGAGGAAAAGGCGCTGATGCACGCCAACATCTTCTTCGACCTGCGTGCGGTGGACGGCGAGGCCGAGCTGGTGGAGGAGATCAAGGACAGCATCCGCGCGACGGCGCGGAAGAACGAGCTGTTCCTGGCGCTGATGGCGAAGAACGCCATGAACTTCCAGCCGCCGCTCGGCTTCTTCCGCCAGTTCGTGCTGGAGAAATCCGGCGAGCACAAGAACACGCTGAACCTGAAGCTGCACGGCATCATCCCCATCGTGGAGACCGCCCGCATCCGCAGCCTCGCCGCGGGGGAGATGCGGGTGAGCACGCGCAACCGGCTGCGTGCGGCCGCCCGCCAGGGGGAACTCACGCCCGCGGATGCCGAGAGTCTCATCGACGCGCTGGACTTCATCGAGAAGCTCCGGCTGGAGCATCAGAGCCGGCAGATGAGTGCCGGCGAGAAGCCGGACAACCATCTCTCGCCGTCGGAGCTCTCGCCGCTGGCGCGGCAGAACCTGAAGGCCGCTTTCTCCCAGATCCGTACCAGCCAGGCGGCATTGCTGAACCGATTCCATCTGGCATGAGGCAGGCGTCGCTGAAGTTCCGGCGCTGGCTGGCCATACGGCGGGTCGTCCACGACGCACTCGCGCGCCTGCTGTCCTCTTCATTGCCGGCCGGCTCCGCCGCGTTCGTCGACACGGAGTTCCTCTGCCTGGACATCGAGACCACCGGCGTCGATGCCCGTAACGCGTCGATGCTCAGTGTCGGCTGGGTGATCATCCGCGGCGCCCGGGTGGAAATGGCGACCGCCGAGTCCTGCATCGTGCGCCCGCCGGGGGAGGTGGGCGAGAGCGCCACGGTGCACGGACTCACCGATACCCTGTGCGAAGCCGGAGAGGACGTGGCGGGCGTCCTCGAACACCTGCTCGAGGTCCTGCGCGGCCGCGTGCTCGTAGTGCACTACGCCGGGCTCGACAAGGCTCTACTCGACCGGTTGTGCCGCAGGCATTTCGGTGCACCGCTGCTGGTGCCGGTGGTGGACACCCTTGCCCTGGAGCGCCGGGCCCGGAGCAGCCGGCATCACCTCGACGAGCAGCAGTCGCTGAGGCTGAGCGCGCTCCGCAGCGCCTATCATCTGCCCCACTACTCCCAGCATGATGCGCTTGCCGACGCGATAGCGACGGCGGAACTGCTGCTGGCCATGGTGGCGGCCCGGGGGACGCCGCAGAGCGTCCGGCTGCGGGACCTGCTGTCGTGACCGACCTGCGGGCATGGCCGCGCTACGCCGTCGTGCCGTCTCGCCGGCTGCCGCGCCTGAGCCGATACCACTGCTGAATCCACAGGGCCGACATCGCGAGCAGGAGTGTACCCATTGCTCCCGCCGCTCCCAGGAAGTAGACGTCGGTATAGACCATGTCCGGGCGTTACCGTGGTTGTGCCGGATGAGGCGGCGGAGTACCCGGGGCGGGAGGCCTCTGGTACCCAGGGTCGGCGGCTGCGGATTTCGGGGGAGAGAATCCGCAGCGCGCCGGACCCGGGATTTTCGCTGAGCTATGGGTCATCGCGGGGGAATACCGGGCAACGAGCCTAGTCTGCCTGGCCCGCCGCCGCTTCGGTGATCCGCAGCCATCTGACTCTGGCGCGGCTGTCGACCACGCACTCGCCCTTCCACAGGACGGGGCCGCCGGACTTCTCGGTGACTTCGAGCGTGTAGCGGTAATTCCGGGCCCCGGCCGGTGACCGGAAGAGCTTGCTGGTGAAGTCCTCCTGTGTGCCGTGCTGGCCGGCTATCTGGTAGGTCGGCGGCCCGCCCTGCAGCTCGCCGATGCCCTCGATCAGCCTGGCGGTACAGGCTTCGACTGCGTCGCGTTCCGTCGCACTGGCGTTGGCCAGGCCGGTGCCAGCGGCCGATGCGGCCGATAACGCGACCACCAGCATCGCTCTGCGCAGAATACGACTCATCGCTAATCTCCTTCGCGACCGTTGTTCCGTGGACGCGAAACAGACTATGGCCCGCGTGCGGCGGCGGCAAACGTTCAATTCTCGTCTGCGGACGAATCCTGCTCATTCCTCCGTATAGAAGTTGTCCAGCAGCCAGGTCTTGAGGTTCCGCACCTCCTGCCGCGTGCTCTCCTCGGGTCTGAGGACGAGGAAGAAACTGTCGCCGGTGTCGAATTCTTCCTCGAACACACGGGTCAGCCCGCCGGAGTCGAACCAGGCCTTGCCGAGTGGCCACGACACCAGCGCGATGCCGAGTCCCTTCTCCGCAGCGCGGGCGATGGCAGACATGGAGTCCAGGCGGATCAGCTTTCCCGGCCGTACCCTGGGTACGCCGACGGAGTCGCTCCACCGGTCCCAGGCGTTGCGCCTGCCTTCGTGCACGATCAGCGTCTGACCGTCGAGCTGGTCGGCAGACCGCAGGTCGATCTCGGCGAGCAGCGACGGTGCGCATGCCACGACGAAGCGATGGGCGAACAGGCGGTGTGCCTCGAGCCCCTGCCACTGACCGTTCCCCACCAGGATCGAGATATCCGCCTCTGCAGGGTGCACGTCCATGCTGCTGGGCTGGGTCACAATGCGGATATCCGTGTCCGGATGCTGCTCCTGATAGGAAGCGATCGCCGGCAGCAGCGCCTCGCTGGCGAAGAACGGCGGCAGCGAGAGCCTCAGGATGTCGCGGCCGTAGCGGTCGCGGAGCTGGTCCGTCTCGGATTCCAGCCGCGCGAACAGCGAGTCGAGTATGGAGAAATAGGCTTGCCCGGCCTCCGTGAGTTCCAGTGAGCGGGTCTTGCGGTCGAACAGGGCGACGCCGAGCCGGCCCTCGAGCGCGCGGACCTGATGGCTGACGGCCGAGGGGGTCACGAACAGCTCCTCCGCAGCATTCTTGAAGCTGAGATGGCGAGCTGCCAGCTGAAAGGTTCGCAGATGGTTCAGGGACGGCAAGCGCATGATCTGTCGTGCATGGGTACCGAACGCCCTCTCTCCTCCGGCCGGCGACGGCAGCCCGCCGCAACCGCCCGGCGGGCGTAGAGGCGGACGGCGTCGACAGTGGTCAGGGCTACAGGCAATAAAAGCAAGAACTATGCCAGGCGTATCCTCTGACATCGCCTGTATTCCGCGGACCGAGACGGGTGAGCATCGCCTGCAAGTGGTGCAATGCAACAAACTGACGCACCGTAGCGGTGCCGATCCGATCCGGAGCGCCGCCGCCTCGCAATGATCGGCTTGGGGCCGGGACGGAGCTTCCCCGGGCGGCTCACAGGGCAATCACTCGTCCTGCGACGGCAACGAGTCCGTCAAGCCGCTATCCGGGTCGGGCCGACACGACCAGCGTAAGACCCTGACGCTCGACCACACTCACCGACATCCCAATGGTGAGGGTCCCGGCGTCCCCGGGCGCGCGAATGGCCCGCCACGTCTCGCCCCGTATCGAGACCAAGCCGTGCGGCAGCGGGTCGAAACCGGAAATGACGGTGGCTCTTTCCGCAGCCGTATCGGATACCAGATACTTTTCGCCCGGGCCGATATGTATCCGGGTCGGTGCAATAGCCTCCATCCAGGCAGCGATCGCGAGATCGGCCAGTGATGTGGCAAGCACGGCGACGGCAACACGCGCAAAGAGACTCCAGTCCGTGAGAATGCTCGTGAGCAGGATCGAACTTCCGCCGACGGTGATCGAGGTGGGAAGAATGACCAGCCACCAGGTCAACGAATAGCGCTTCATGACGGTACAGACTTCGTTGGCCGCACTAGCGGTCCTGCATCTCGCGTTGCCGCATCGGCATTCCGTCGATGAGCGTATAGATCTCCGCCATCGGCACCGCCTGTGCGCGCGACAGCTTGACCGTGCCGTCCTTGCCGATCAGCCTGAGCGCGAACGCCTCCGGCCGGATGTCGAGGTCATCGCGCGCTGCCGCAACCTCGTCGCCGGTCAGCGCCCGATCGCCGGCCGTCGAAACGGCATCGTCCAGCAGCACCACCAGGACCATGTCACGCTCCCCGAATGCCTCACGCGTTGCCGAAACCGCGTCCAGCTGATCTCGCAGCTGCCGATCGTCATGCCGCGGCGCGCTGACCACCAGCACGCGCTTCTGCCAGCGGTACCGATCCAGGGAGAATGGCGGCTGGTCGGCGACGGCCCGCACGCTCGCCACGCGTAGCTCGAACGGTCCGTCGCGTTTGTCGTAGATCATCAGGCCCATGCCCGTGATGTCACTGACATCGAGCGGCGGGCCGTCGAGCTCGGCGCCGCGGAATCTCGGCACGAAACGCGAGAATGGCACGTCCACGGTATGCCAGACGCCCGCCACCGTATCGAAATCGGCCCAGTAGGCAATCGGCCTGCCGAAATGGCGCGCATCCGTGGTCAGGCGCCACGTGTAGCGGCGACCGTCGCCGCGCACGCGAAGGCGGATCGCCGCATACTGCGACAGGTCGAGCTGCAGCGTTTCTGTGCGGATCGAGCTGAACCCGCCGCCTCGGGTATTGGTGTGCCCCGAGAAGTGCAACTCCCCCGCCTGCCGCTCGAACCCGCCCTCGCTTCTCCCGCCCATGACGTTGTCGTTCACGACGTACCAGCCGAGATCGGCGCTCGCAGCGGTGAAGTCGGTGAGCAGCCGCCCGTCCGGGGCGTCGTCGCCGGTGGCGGCCGGTGTTGCTGCAGACGCCATCAGGACGAATCCGGACAAAAGGGCACGGCCGATCACCGCGGACCGGGGGCCGATCGCGGCACGCGCCGGCTCACGGCAAGTCCGCGTCCCGGCAACCCTGTTCGTTGGAGGTTCGTTGTCATGCAGCGAGTTTGCGACGACTGGCCTGCGCCGGCAACCCACAGAATCGAGTCGGCTATACTATATCCGTCCGGTGACGCGGCACCGCGGAGGCGGACGACAGACATTGCGTAGCGGCGCCAGCATCACGGACATCTGCTCATGACGGCAAACACCCGCCGCGGCGAGGGCTTTTTCCCGGTGATGGGTCTCATACTCCTCGCCCTGGTCATCGCCGGCTTCGTGCCGCCCGCGTTCTCCCGGCCGGGCGGGCCTGCCGCCATGCCGTTCTTGCTCCACGTTCACGGCGCGATATTCGCCGGCTGGTTCGTGCTGTTCATCGCGCAGGCGCGATTGATCGGCGCCGGTAACGCGCAGCTGCACCGGCGCATCGGGACGGCGAGTCTCTTCTTCGCGCTGGCCATCATCGTGCTCGGGTTGGTGGTCATCGGCGGAGCCTACGCGCGCCCGGACTGGAGCATAGCCGGCCTGCCGCCTGCGGCATCGGTGATGTTCCCATTCACCGATATCGTGAACTTCACCGCCGCATTCGCGCTGGCCTTCGTCAATAGACACGACCCGGCTGCGCACAAGCGCTTCATGCTGCTTGCCGGGATCCTGATCATGGACCCCGCCGTCGCGCGGCTGGTCGCCACTGCCGGGCTGCCTGCGCCGACGATCCTCGTGATCGAGCTGGCGCTGCTCGCAGCGCTGATCGTCTACGACATACGCACGCGCCGTCGGCCGCATTGGGCGAGCCTGGCCGGCGTCGCTCTCTTCGCAGCGGCGATGTTCGCCAAGCTGGTCATTGCCCGCTCCAGCGGCTGGGCCGCATTCGTGGAGAACCTGTTCGGCTGATCGATCGCGGCGCCCGCGGACCGCGCTCACGGATCTCGCCGGGCAGCCGCTCTCCGCGCGTACAGCCTCAGACCCCAGATCAGAAGCGCGGCTGCACACAGCAGGAGCCCGCTGAACCGCCCGATGGTCTCGTCGCCGAACAAATGAAACATCAGGGCCCCGCCGGCGAGATAGAGCAGCGGCAGAAGCCGGTACAGCCACACGGGGAGCCAGGGACTCTGCATCGGGGCATCCTCTTCCATCGAATGGATTGAGGTTAGCCGTGGCCGGCGTCGCCCACCGGGAGTCACTTCACGGTTCCGGACTCTCGCCGCGGGCGACCCCTCATGAGAAACTTCGGCCGTTCATGGAGTGCAAGGGAATGACATACACCGTTCGGTTTTTCACAGCGGCCCTGCTGGTCTGCTTGTCGGCCGTTGCCACAGCGGGGGAGGAGTCCGGCGGGATGCTGATAGAGACGATCAGTGCCGAGACCCGACGGCCGCTCGCCGGCGTAACCGTGACCGTGACGGACCGCGAAGGCAATGCCGTCGAGGGTCTGACGACGGCGGAGGGTGTCGTCGAGTTCGATGCGCTCGATGCGGGTCTCTACGCCGTGAGGGCAGAGGGCGCAGGGCTGGTGACCGCCAGCGAACCCAGCGTGCGGGTAGTGCGCCGCAGGACAACGCCGCTCGCCCTCGAACTGCTCGCCATGGAAGAGAGGATAGACGAGATCGTCGTGCGGGCCCGGGCGCGCGTCGCAGATCCATATGGTCCGGTCAGCAGTTCCTATTTCAACCGCGAGGAGCTGCGCAGCGCCGTGGGTGCCGGCAGCGACGTCATGCGGGCGCTGGACGGGCTGCCGGGTCTGGTCTCCACCGGTGAATTCGCGAATTTCTCCGTGCGTGGCCGCGGACCCCGGGACAACCTCATCCTCATCGACGGGCTGCCGTTCGACCGGGTCGTGCACTTCGACCAGACCCTTGGCGAGGAGGAGGATATCGGTGGCGGCGGCAGATTCTCCATCTTCGCTCCCAACTCCGTCACGGGCGCGGAGTTCTCGCCGGGCGGCTGGAGCGCTGCCTACGGCGGGCGCGCCGGTTCCCTGCTGATGCTCGACGTGGCGGGGGGCAGTCCCACGCCCAGTGCGAGCCTGCGCGTCGATATCGCCGGGGTCGAAGTGGGCTACGAGGGACCCAGCGGCATCCACGACGAGACCACGGTGTTCCTGACCGCGCGGAACTTCGACTTTGGCCGTGTATTCGACACGATCGACGAGAAAGACATCGGCCAACCCGAGCTGACCGATGTGGTGCTGAAAACGGTAACCGAGCTGGATGCGAGTAACACGGTCGAGTTCCTGGGCATCTACGCCCCCGAGGAATATACGCGGGACATCGACAACGTTCTCGAGTCCCCGGACTTCGAGGACGTTGCCCTGATCGATGCCGAGCAGGACCTGTACCTCGCGGGGCTCACCTGGCGGCGACTGGTCGGGGAGAGCGGTGAATGGACCAACCGCTTGTATGTCCGGGCGAACGACAAAACCTCGTCGGAGGGCGAAGCCTACCCGGACCTGGTTCCGGACGGGACGCCGGCCGGGGCGGTCCCGGTGCGCGAGCGCCTCGTGACCGTCACGGAGAAAGAGACGGAGGCAGGCTGGCGCAGCGATTACGTGACGCAGAACCGGTTCGGTCAGGGCTCGGCCGGTCTGCGCGTCTGGCAGACCGATGTCGATTATTCGACTTTTCTCCGCGAGGACTGGGACCGTTTCGTCTACCGGTCGGCCGACCCGCGCCCGCCGGGCCAGCAGTACATCACGTGGACGCCGGAGAACATCAACTCGGTGTACGAGGCGAAGGAGACCAGCTATGCGGCATACGGCGAGCAGATCTTCGAACTCGGCCGCTGGGACCTCAGGGCAGGGCTTCGTTACGACCGCGACGGCTTCGCGGACGAGTCCCTGCTCTCTCCCCGTCTTGCCGCCAACTGGCGGCTCGAGTCCGGCCTGCGCTTGTCGGCGACCGCCGGGCTGTTCTACCAGTCGCCGCGCTTTCTGGTCCGTGCGGCGAGCCCGGACAACTTCGATATCGGCAATGAACGCATCACTCACCTGAGCGTCGGCTTCGAGCAGGACTACGGCCGCAACTGGTCGCTGCTGGTCGAACCCTACTACCAGTGGCTCGACAATCTCGTGGTGGAGGAGGGACGTACCAGCGGCCGCGTCACGAACGACGGCGAGGGCACCAACTTCGGCGTCGACGTCGTCCTCTCGCGGCGCTTTGCCGATGGCTGGTTCGGCAATGTGGTCTACGCCTGGAACAATGCGCGCATCGACGACAACGACGGACTCGGCGAGTACGACACCGACTTCAACCGGGAGCACTTCTTCTCGATCGGCGGGAGCTGGGAGATCAGCAAGCGCTGGAAGGTGGGTGCACGCTGGAAGTGGGCAACGGGGCGGCCGACCGACGATTTCATCATCCACGAGGACGTCCTCGGGCCCGGAGAACCTCTGCGCTACTCGAAGGAACTCACGCGGCAGAATGCGCTCCGGCTGGACGATTACCACTCGCTGAATATCCGCATCGATTACCGCCGGACGCTGGGCCCGGTGGACCTCGTTGCCTTTCTCGACGTCATCAACGTCTACGGCGGTCCTGGTGCCGGTTCGCAGGAGTTCGATCCGCGGCGGGGCGTCAACGTGATGGAGGAAGGGGACGTGTTCCCGATCATCGGGCTGATCTTCGAACGTTCCTGGTGAACACAGCCTCGTACGATGGCGTGCTGCGACCGGTCAGCGGGACGAGGCGGTCAGTGCCAGCACCAGGATGGAGCTGGCGGCCACCCACGAGCCGAGGATTCTGAGCCCGATGCGCTGCCACGGCTTCTTGCTGAAGAAATCGGCGATTCCGCAGGCATAGATCAGCCACAGGTTGAGGCCGACGCCGGTGCCGACCAGCGCCAGTATCCGCTCCCGGCCCGCCAGTGCCTCGGGCGCCGAGTCGAGGCCGAGGAAGAGGCCGGCGAAGGCGCCCGCCGCCGGATAGAGCGCCAGCGGCGCCCGGCGGCCGAGAGCGGTCAGCAGGCCCATCGCCATCGCGCCGGCCAGCACGAATCCCCGGACCGTATCGGGCGCCACGCCAGAGCCGGCGAGGCCCAGGCCCGTCGCCCCCGCCAGTAAGAACGCGGGCAGCGCGAGCCGGTTCTCCCGCGGTCCCCGCTGACCGAGGAAGAGGCCGGTGGCGAGTATCAGCAGTATGTGTGCCGGCACCAGCAGCGGGTGCAATACGCCGTTGTAGAACTCGTTCATCCCCTCCACGGGGCTGTGGGCATGGCCCGTGACCGGCAATATGGCCAGGGCCGCGGCGAGGAGGGCGCCCGCCCGTATCACAGCACCCCGGTCAGGAAGCCCACCCCCGCGAGGGCGATCGCCCCGCCGCCGGCCCGGATGGCAACGCGGCCGGCGCGCCAGCGTGCCGCGAGCCCGAGGGCGATGCCCGATAGGTGCAGCAGACCGGTGGAGATGACGAAACCGGCGCTGTAGGCCAGCGGATTGGCGGCGTGCGGCAATTCGGTGCCGTGGGCATGGCCGTGGAATACGGCGAACACGCCGACGATGACGGCGGCGGCCCACAGCGGCGGCCGCGCGGCCAGGGCCACCATGGCGCCCAGCACCAGAGCCGATGCCGCGATGCCCGCTTCCACGGCCGGCAATGGCATGCCTGCCACGCCGGCCGCACCGCCGACGGCCATCACCAGCGGGAATACCACCGGCAGCAGCCAGATGGCCGGCACGCCCAGGAACGCACCCCACAGGCCGACGGCGACCATGGCGACGACGTGATCCCAGCCGAACAGGGGATGCAGGAAGCCGCTGACGAAGCCGCCGGCGAAGCCTTCCGCCTCGTGGGCCAGGGCTGCGTCGGCGAGCAGCAGAAAAAACAGCGCGCCGATGATGGTTCTTGTCATGATCATGGTTCCGTCTTCCTCCTCTTTCCCGGGTGCCCGCGACGGCGTCTCGCGCTGGCTATTCCGGCGTCCTGTCGAAGAACTGGATGATAGCGCCGTCCGGGGTCTTTACGTCGAACAGACGCACGGTGCCGCGGGGTTCCAGCGACAGTGTCCGGATCGGCGCGGCGATCGCCCATCCCCGGGCCTGGATCGTCGCCAGCGTCGACTCGACGTCGTCCACCGGGAAGCGCACGGCGAGGATACCGAGGTTGGGGGCGTGGCAGCGGTCGGCGTAATCCCGGCCGTCCAGCCCCATGATCTCGATCATTTCCATGCGGCCGAACTCGCCCGGCGTGGGATACACAATGCCGGCCCGGTAGGGAATCTGCGTGGTCAGATTCACCGGGATGCCCAGCGGCATCGGCGTGGGCTCTTCGGCGACGTAGGCCGGGCCGTTGAAGAAGGTGGCGAAGCCGAGCACGTCGGTGAAGAAACGGTACGCCGCGTCACGGTCGCGCACCATCTGCATCACGTTGAACGGTCCGGTCATGCGCTCGAAATCGGGGATGGTCTCGGGCAGCGGCGGCTCCAGGCGCTCGTAGCCCTGCACCTGGACCCCGTCCGGACCCCGGTAGATCACCACGTTCAGCTTCGAGGTGCCCCACTCGAGATAGGTGATCGGGGTCTCCGTCCACCAGCCGAGGCGGATGGCATCGGCGTAAACGGCCTCCATGTCCTTCATGCGGACCATGAGGCTGAAATAGCAACCGGTGTCCCAGGCGCGGGCTCCGGGGCGCATCGGCACCCTGCGGCCTGCGTTATCGAAGCGCACCAGCCGGACGAGCCCGCTGTCGTAGCCCGGCGGGCCGATCAGCAGTGCCTCCCCGGTTGCCGTCGCCGGCAGACCCCAGGCCGCGATGGCGTCCTCGCCGAGCGCTCCGCGCCACTTCACCTCGTAACCGCCGATCTCCCGGAAGAAGCGCGCAGTGCGGTCGAGGTCGGTGACGCTGATCACGGTCTCCTGCCAGTCCGACGTGGTGATCGGCGGCAGCCCGTTCGCATTGCCGTCGGCATTACCTGCGGCTGCGGCCGTCGCTGTCAGCCAGAGCGCGAGTGCTCCGCAGAGCCCGGCGCAGAGCCCGGTGCGTCTCTCCATGAGCGTCTTCCTCTTGCTGCGATGTCGTCAGTTCGCGGGCGGGCTGTGGTCGCCGAGAACCCGGATCGGCTCGCCGACGACGCCCTGCACCCAGAGCATCTGCACCAGCACGATCACCACGATGGCGAGCGGCGTGGCCAGCAGCACTCCGAACAGGCCGTAGAACAGCCCCAGCGCGAACTGCGCCAGCAAGAGTACCGCAGGTGGCAGCGAGACGGCGCGTCGCTGGATGAGCGGCGTGAGGAAATTGCCCTCGATGAACTGCACGGCGACGTAGACCACCGTGACCCACAGTGCCATGGGCAGGGACTCGGTGAGGGCGATCAACAACGCGGGAACGATGGACGTGATGGGCCCGATGTAAGGGACGAAGGAGAAAAGCCCGGCGATGACGCCGAGCACCAGCGCCAGCGGCATGTCGATGAGCCAGAGCCCGAGGGTGGTCAGCAGACCCACCCCCGCCATGGAGGCGAAGCGCCCCACCAGCCACCAGCGCAGGGCATGGCCCAGCGAGAAGAGAATCTCCCGCGCCCGCGCCCGTCTGTGCTCGGGCACGAGATGCAGCACGCCGCGGACGTAGATGCGGGGCTGCAGCGCCAGGTAGAAGCCGATGATCAGGATGGCGGCGATGTTTGCGACCAGGGTGAAGACGGTGGAGAAGACGCCGGTGAGACCTGCCACGATGTCCTTGCCGCTGGGTGCGAGGGCGCCCGGGTTCAGGTTTTCCAGCTGGGACTGGAGCGGAGGGTGGGAGACGGCGTCGCGGACCTGGTCGATGGCGGAGGGCAGCCGGTCGGCCAGCTCGGAGGCCTGCTCGCTGAAGCGGGGCCCGACCAGCAGGAAGAACGCGAGCACCGCCAGCCCCAGCAGTGCGACCACGATCAGCCGTGCCAGGGTGGCCGGCACCGGCACGAAGCGCATCAGCAGGTAGGCGAGGCCATCCAGCAGCAGCGCCACGAGGATGGCCGAGAAGGCGACCAGGAAGACCGGTGACCCCGGCCATACCAGCAGCGCCGCCAGGGCCGTGATCAGCACGGCCCCGAACACCGTCGTCCAGCGCGCGGGTCGGGTTGCGCTGCCGGTCATCCGGCCGTCAGCGCCGCCGCCGTCCGGGCTGCCTGTCCTCGTCGTCGTCCGCCTGTCCGAAGCGCTCGCGCAGCGCCGGTGCCACACCCAGGGCGACTCCGGCCACCAGAGCCGCGATCACCACGTCGGTGGAGCGCACGCCGCGGCGGCTGAGATTCTCGCCGAGACTGCGGCCCATGCGGGACGCGAGTTCCACCGGCGGCGCCTCGGTTTGCCGGGCTGGCGGCGTGGCGGGCCGGCGCAGCGGCCGCCGCGCGTAGCTGTTCGCGACCAGCCCCGCGATCAGGGCCAGCAGGAGCAGGATACCCGCAGTGACCAGCGCCGCCGCCCAGGCGGGCATGGCCACGCTCAGGGCCAGGTAGCCGGCCATGACGGCAAAGCCGATCGCGGCCAGCCCGATGGCGGCGCAGACCACCAGCAGTACCGCGGCCACGGCCTGGTGCTGCCACCAGGCCTGGAAGCGCTCCGCGATGCGGGCGGCGAGCCTGTGGAATCCTTCCACGAGCGCGCCGCTCAGTGTCTGCGGTCGAGGATCAGCCCCATCACGAAGCCGGTGCCGAAGGCGGTGAGGATGCTCGTCAAAGGGCGCTCCTCCACCTCCTTCTCGATGGCGCCGTAGGCGTCCGTGGCCCGCTTGCGGGCCTCGTCGCGGGCGTGCTTTGCCCGTTCGCTCGCCTCCTCGTAGAGGTGCTGACCCTCGCTGACGCCGGCATCCTTCATGGTCTTGACCAGTGCTGCCATGTCCTTGCGCAGGTCGGCCATGTCCGAACGTAACTGGTTCAGTTCCTTGTCGAAGTCGGTGTTCGTGTCTGCCATGGTTCTCTGCCTCTCCGGTTCCGTCCGGTTCTGTTTACGATCCTGTTTTCCGCGGCCGGCGTCGAGGCTGCCGGGTGCGTTCGTCGTCCCGGCAGCGGCGCCAGCCCGTACTCACACCCGACTTCATTCTATGACTGTCCGAGGGGGGCGGGTATTGCGAAAAATCAATACGTCACCGGGGGTCGACCGCAATCGGTTGCTTCCGCGGGCGGGTGACCGTAGGCTCCCCGGCACCATGCCGGCCGACCCCAACGCCTCGCGATTGCTCGACACCGCCCGCAGCGTCCTGCCGGGGCTGGCCATCGCCGTCACGGTTGCCATGGCGGCCCAGTTCGTGGCCGAGCACTACGGCGGGCCGGTCATGCTGCTCGCGCTGCTGCTCGGGATCGCGTTCAATTTCCTCTCCGAGCCGGGGACGCGGACGGCTGCGGGCATCGAGTTCTCGTCGAAGCGCGTACTCAGGATCGGTGTGGCGCTGCTGGGGCTGCGCATCACCTTCGACGATATCGCTGCGCTGGGCACGCTGCCGCTGGTGCTGGTGGTCGCCGGCGTCGCAGGCACCATCGGTATCGGCCTCCTGCTGGCGATGCTGCTGCGCATGCCCAGATCCTTCGGCATGCTGACCGCGGGCGCGACGGCCATCTGCGGGGCGTCGGCGGCGCTTGCCATCTCCGCCGTGCTGCCGAAGCATGCCCGGCTGGAGCGGGACACGGTGTTCACCGTGGTCGCCGTCACCGGTCTCAGCACCATCGCGATGATCGTCTATCCGATCGTCGTCTCCTGGTTCGCGATGGACGACACGAGCGCCGGCATCTTCCTTGGCGGCACCATCCACGACGTGGCCCAGGTGGTGGGCGCGGGCTACATGGTGTCCCAGGAGGCGGGCGACGTGGCCACCTTCACCAAGCTGCTGCGGGTCTCCATGCTGGTGCCGGTGGTGTTCCTGATCCTGGCGGCGACCCACCGGCGTTCCGGCAGCGCCGGCGGCACGCTGCGCTCCACGCTGCCGGTGTTCCTGGTCGTATTCGTGCTGCTGGTGGTCGTCGGCAGCTACGGGCTCGTGCCGGAGGGCGCCCGGGACTGGCTGATCGGCCTGTCGCGGGGCTGCCTGGTCACGGCCATCGCCGCGCTCGGCATGAAGACCTCGCTGAAGGACCTCGCCGCCGTCGGCCCGAAGGCCATCGGCCTGGTGATCGCCGAGACGCTCTGCCTGGCCGCCTTCTTCCTGATCGTGCTCGCGTGAGCGAATCCGCCCGGGCGGATTCGCCGGGGCGTCAGGGCGTGCCGGCCGGCGACGGCGCCGGCACAGGCGCGGCGCCCGGCCCGGGGACTTGCTCGGATATGGGCTCGGAAGTGGGCTCGGGAATGGGCTCGTCCAGCATCAGGGCGCGCACGTAGCGTCCGGGCGGCGAGCCGAACGACA
>CAYQZN010000031.1:0-17690 GCA_964421805.1 uncultured Woeseiaceae bacterium | reverse complement strand
CGGCAATCGGACCGGCAATCGGATTGGCAATAGGGCGGACTCCCTCGCCGGCGTCGAGCAACTGTCGGCCCGCACCCTCGACTGGCGGCCCACGGCGAACGAGGATCCCAGACTCTACGCCGGTCTTCGTCTCGCCGACCGGGCGATCACCAGGGAGAATGCCTTCCTGGTGGCCGACATGATGCGCGACGTCATCCGCCGCGGTACCGGGCGGCGCGCCCGCTCGCTCGGCCGGGACGATCTGTACGGCAAGACCGGCACCTCCAACGATCGCCGCGACGCCTGGTTCGGCGGCTTCAACGCCGACCTGGTCGCCGTCGCCTGGGTGGGCTTCGACGAGGACAAGCCGCTGGGGGCCGGCGAGGAGGGTTCGCGCACGGCGTTGCCGGTCTGGATCCACTTCATGGAACGGGCACTCGACGGCGCGCCGAACGCTCGCGTGGAGGAGCCGGAAGGCCTGGTCACCGTGCGGGTCTCGCCGGAGACCGGCCGCCCGGTGAGCTCGAACGACGGCAGTTTCATCTTCGAGAAATTCCGCGTCGGCAACGAGCCTGAAGCTGGTACGATCGGCGGCGCGGACGAGATCTACAACGATACCGGCTCGGGCGGCGACATCGAGGAGCCCATCTTCTGAGCGCCGCCGGGTGACGGCCTGACCGCAGGAGAGCGCCATGCCGAAGCATGACGAAGTGTGCCGGACCCGCCAGCTGCTGGCACGCGAAGCAGCCCGCATCATCGCCGACCAGGGCATCGAGAATTACCGCCAGGCAAAGGTGAAGGCCGCAGAGCGGCTGGGCTTCCGCGAGCGCGGCGCGCTGCCGAGCAATACCGAGATCGAATCGGCGCTTATCGAGCATCACCGGCTGTTCGGCGCCTCGGACCATTCCGAGCTGCTGGACAGCCTGCGGCGCATCGCGCTCGAGGTGATGCACCGCTTCGCCGAATTCCGCCCGCGGCTGGTCGGCCCGGTGCTGGCCGGCACGGCGGCATCCCATTCCGCCATCAATCTGCATCTGTTCGCCGACTCGCCGGAGGAGGTGGCCTGGCAGCTGGAAGGCGAGCAGACCGCCTATCAGCTGTACGAGCGGCGGCTGAAGAGCCGCCAGGACCGGCTGGATACCTACCCCGGTTATCGGTTCCGCTGCGCCGAGGCGACGGTGGAGGCGACGGTGTTCCCGGAGAAGGGCCTCAGGCAGGCACCGATCAGCCCGGTGGACGGCCGGCCGATGCGTCGGGCGGACAAACGCAAGCTGGAGAAGCTGCTGGCCGAGGCACCCGCCCCGACAGACTGAACGATAGTCTGAGCGATAGACTGAACGATAGTCCGAGCCTGCCGCCCGCGCGCCCCGCCCGGGCGCGCCGGATCAGCGCTGGTCCAGTGGCGCGTAGTCCCTGACGCCGGGGCCGGTGTAGAGCTGTCGCGGCCGGCTGATGCGCCTGCCGGGCTCGGTGATCATCTCCCGCCAGTGAGCCACCCAGCCGACCGTGCGGCCGATGGCGAACATCACCGTGAACATGGAAGTGGGGATGCCGAGCGCGCGGTAGATGATGCCCGAGTAGAAGTCCACGTTCGGGTACAGGTTCTTCTCGACGAAGTACTCGTCCTTCAGCGCGACCTGCTCCAGCTCCAGTGCGAGCTCGAACAGCGGATTGTCGTCGTTGCCGAGCTTCTTCAGCACCTTGTGGCACATCTCGCGGATGATCTTCGCCCGGGGATCGAAGTTCTTGTACACCCGGTGGCCGAAACCCATCAGGCGGAAAGGATCGTCCTTGTCCTTGGCTTTGGCCACGTATTTCGGGATGTGTTTCACATCGCCGATCTCCTCGAGCATCTCCAGCACCGCCTCGTTGGCGCCGCCGTGGGCCGGGCCCCAGAGCGCCGAGATGCCGGCCGCTATGGCCGAATACGGATTCGCGCCGGAGCTGCCCGCCATGCGCACCGTCGAGGTGGAGCAGTTCTGCTCGTGGTCGGCATGCAGGATGAACAGCAGATCCAGGGCTTCCGCGGCGACCGGGTCCACGTGATAGGGCTCGGCCGGCACCGCGAAGAACATGTTCAGCAGGTTCGAGCAGTAGTCCAGGTCGTTGCGCGGATAGATGAACGGCTGGCCGATGGAGTGCTTGTAGGCCGCCGCGGCGATGGTGGGCAGCTTGGCGATGATGCGGTGGGCGAAGATATCGCGCTGGCGCTCGTCGTGGATGTTCATGGTGTCGTGGTAGAACGCCGACATGGAGCCGACGACGGCCGAGAGCATCGCCATGGGGTGGGCGTCGTAGCGGAAGCCCATGAAGAAGCGGGACACCGACTCGTTGAGCATGGTGTGCCGGCGGATGATCGACTCGAAGTTCTCCAGCTCGTCCTTGCTGGGCAGATCGCCGTAGAGCAGCAGGTAGCACACCTCGATGAAGGAGGATTGCCCGGCAAGCTGCTCGACCGGGTAGCCGCGATAGAGCAGCACGCCCTCGGCGCCGTCGATGAACGTGATGGAGCTCTCGCAGCTGGCCGTGGAGACGAAGCCGGGATCGTAGGTGAAGACGCCGCGCTCCCGGTAAAGGCTGGAGATATCGACCACGTCCGGGCCGAGGGTGCCCTCGAGTACGGGCAGCTCTGTGCCGTCGCCCTCGGGGCTCGTCAGCGTGAAGTGCTTGTTGCTCATCTTTGATTCCTGGCTTAGATCGGATCGCGCAAGCGGGCGGACGCCGGCACGCGGCGCCCGGCGCGATCCTCATTCTTTATGATCCCGGTTCCGTGCGGTGGGCAGGACCTGCCGCGAGAACCTTCTATGGTGCCGCAGACGGAGCCGGGCCGGCAAGCGCCCGGAGCACCCGGGAAGGCGTCCCAGGACCGGACGCCGGGTCCCTCAGGACATGCCGTACTTGCGACGGAAACGGTCGACGCGGCCGCCCGAGTCCATGATCTTCTGCTTGCCCGTGTAGAACGGGTGGCAGGCAGAGCAGACTTCAACGTGCAGCTCCTCGCCGGCCGTCGAGCGGGTCACGAACTCGTTCCCGCAGCTGCAGATCACCTTGATCTCGTTGTAGCGGGGATGGATATCGGCTTTCATCGTCATTCTCCGGTCGTCTGGCCGCCGGGCGGACAGCGAAAAGGGGCGCGGAGCATACAGCGCCCCAGAGCCGCTGGCAAGTCCGCATCGAGCCTCCGGGAGGGGCCGTCCGTTATCCACAAAACCTGTGGATAACTCTGTGGAAGGATTTTGGCTAAACGCCGCAAGCCCACGATTTTCAAGCCTCCCCGTTAGAATGTCTATTTTCTGTTCACAATAATAAAACTAATATTTTCAATTATTTATGAGACTCTTACAAAGTCGGTTTTCAGCTGACCGCAACTCTACAAGCCAAATATAGGGATAGTCCCGACATTGTGCATAACGGTCGCCGGGCGAACCGCCCCGGACTCACCCGGCGGCTGCCCCGGAAGAGGGCAGGAACAAGGCCTGGAGGTCGTTCAGAAAGCGCATGCCGAGTGGACTCGGGCGCAGACCGCCGGCGCCGTCGGCCTCGACCAGGCCCCGGCGCCGCGCAGCCAGCAGACCGGGCTCCAGGGCCTCCGCGCCGAGGCCGGTACGGGCCGCGAAATCCGACGTCGTGAATCCGCCGGTGAGGCGCAGCGCGTTCAGCATGTACTCGAAGACGAGATCTTCGGCGGCGACGGCAGCGGCCGCCTCCCCGGTGCCCCCGGCGAGCGCGGCTTCCATCCACGCCCGGGGGCTCGCCGGCTTCGCGTAGCGGCGCACGGTGCCGTCGGCAGCGGTGATCTTGCCGTGGGCGCCCGCCCCGGCCGCCAGATAGTCGCCGAATTGCCAGTAATTCAGGTTGTGCCGGCATTCCCTTCCGGCGCGCGCGAACGCCGACACCTCGTAGCGGCGGTAGCCGCCCGCCTCCAGCGCCTCGTGGCAGCGCTCCTGCATCTCCCACGCGGTATCGGCGTCCGGGAGCGGCGGCGGTGAATGGTAGAAACGGGTGTTCGGCTCCAGCGTGAGCTGGTAATGGGAAATATGCGCCGGCTCCAGGGCGAGCGCCGCCGAGACGTCCGCCAGCGCGCCCTCCACGCTCTGGTCCGGGAGCGCGAACATGACGTCCAGGTTGAGATTGTCGAGGCCCGCGCGCCTGGCCTCGTCGACCGCGGCGCGGGTCTCGGCCGCGGTATGGATGCGCCCGAGCGCTGCGAGGGAGGCGTCGTCGAAGCTCTGCGCGCCCAGCGATACCCGGTTGACCCCGGCCGCCCGGTACGCCGCGAAACTGCCGCGCTCGACCGTGCCCGGGTTGGCCTCCAGCGTGATCTCGGCGTCCGCGGCCAGCGTGTAGCGCTGGGCCACGGCGTCGAGCAGCCGGCCGATCTGCCCACCGCTGAACAGCGACGGCGTGCCGCCGCCTATGAAGACCGCCGCCAGCGGCCGGCCGGCGGCACGGGCGGCCTCCGCCTCCAGGTCGGCGATCAGCGCGTCGACGTAGCGGTCGCGCGGAGGATCGTCACCGGCCCGGTGGGAATTGAAATCGCAGTAGGGACACTTCCGCACGCACCAGGGCAGGTGCAGGTACAGGGTGAGGGGGATAGGCGCCATAGCCGCTACAGCCGCCCTGTCCGCCCCGGGGGCGGCACTCATCCCGCTTCTCCCGCCCCCAGGCGACGGGCCAGCTCCCGCAGCGCCCGGGCCCGGTGGCTCACGCGGTTCTTCTCCGCCGGCGGCAATTCGGCTGCACTCCTGCCGAGCACCGGATCGAGGAAGACCGGGTCGTAGCCGAAGCCGCCCTCGCCGCGGCGCCCGGTCAGGATACGCCCGCGCCAGACGCCCTCGGCAATTACGGGCGCCGGGTCTTCGGCGTGCCGCAGGAATACCATGACGCAGCGGAAGGCGGCAGTTCGTTCCTCCGTGTCCGCCAGCGCGGCGAGCAGTCGGTCGATGTTCGCGGCATCGTCGGCAGGCTCCCCGGCATAGCGGGCGGAGCGGATACCGGGAGCCCCGCCCAGCGCGTCCACCTCCAGGCCGGAGTCGTCGGCGATGGCCGGCCGCCCCGCGTGGGCGGCCGCGTTGCGGGCCTTCAGCAGAGCGTTCTCCACGAAGGTGAGGCCGGTCTCCTCCACCTCGCCGATGCCGAGCTCGCCCTGGGAGACCACCTCCACCCGGAATTCCTCCAGGATGGCACGGATCTCCGCGAGCTTGCCCCGGTTGCCCGTGGCCACCACGATGCTCGAGCCCGCCTGCAGCACGGCCTCCTCCTCAGACGGCGGCCAGCGCCTGATTCTGGGCCGCCACCAGCTGCCCGATGCCGGCGCCGGCGAGGTCCAGCAGGTGCTCGAGCTCGTCGCGGCGGAAGGCATGACCCTCCGCCGTACCCTGTACCTCGATGAAGGCGCCCGCATCGTTCATGACGATGTTCATGTCGGTCTCGGCTTGCGAATCCTCGGCATAGTCCAGGTCGAGCACGGGTTCGCCGCGGTAGATGCCCACCGAGACGGCGGCCACCTGGCCGTGCAGCGGGTCCTTCGCCAGGGCGCCCTTCTTCTTCAGGCGCTCCATCGCGAGCGCCAGCGCCACGTAGCCACCGGTGATCGAGGCGGTGCGGGTGCCCCCGTCCGCCTGCAGCACGTCGCAGTCCACGGTGACGGTGCGCTCGCCCAGTGCCGACAGATCCGCCACGGCCCGCAGCGAGCGGCCGATCAGACGCTGAATCTCCTGGGTGCGCCCGCCCTGTCGGCCGCGGGCCGCCTCCCGGGCCGTACGCGTATGCGTGGCGCGGGGCAGCATGCCGTATTCGGCAGTGATCCAGCCCTGCTGGCGGCCCCTGAGCCAGGGCGGCACACGGTCCTCCACGCTGGCCGTGCACAGCACGCGGGTGTGCCCGCACTCGATGAGGACGGCGCCCTCCGCGTGGCGGGTGTAATCGGGAATGAAAGCCACCGGACGCAGTTCGTCCGGGCCGCGGCCGCTTGGTCGCATATCGCTACTGCCCTGTTCTGTTTCGGGTTTTGTTCCGGGTTCTGTTCCGGCGAGTTCCGTTCCGGCAAGGAGCCGGCCCGGTCAGCCGAGCCAGCGGATGGAGGCCGCCGTCGTGTTGTCGCTGTGCGGACCGTTGGCGCGGACGGCGCGCTCGCCCAGCTCGCGCAGGTTATCCACCACGGCATGGTCGGCCCGGCTGGCGATCCTGGCAATGTCGCGCTCGCCGAGCCCCGACCACAGCCCGTCGGTGCAAGCTATCAGCACATCCCCGCTTTGCAAAGGCTTCTTGCGGGTCACGGTAATGCCGGGCAGGGCCTGATCGCCGCCCAGGCAGGACTCGACGAAATTGCGCATCGGGTGTTCGCGGGCCTCGCGCTCGTCGATAACGCCTTCGCGCAACAGCACCTCGACGTGACTGTGGTCCCGGGTGCGGCCGCGGATGCGCCCGCCCCGCACCTGATAGATGCGGCTGTCGCCGACGTGCGCCCACCAGGAAGCCTGATCCTGCACCAGGCAGACCGCGCCGGTGGCGCGGGGACGGTGATCCACGTCGGTCTGCGCACCCACCGCCACCACGGCGTCGTGGGCACGGCCCATCGCGGCATAGAGAAAGCCCTGGGGGTCGAAGACGGGATGCTCCGCGGCGGCGAAGTCCTTCTGCACCGATTCCAGCGCCACCTCGGCGGCCAGGGCGCCGTCCGAATGGCCGCCCATGCCGTCGAACACCAGCAGCATGGCAGCCCGCTCGCTCACGGCGATGGCGACCCGGTCCTGGTTGTCCCGGCGATCGCCGGTGAGCGAGATTTTCGCGTATTCGATGCGCACGTGTTCCCGGGCGGGCGCAGGGCCCGCAAGCAGCACGACTCCTGAAGAACGGTGACGGAGGGTATACCACTTGCGCCGCCCCGGGGAGGGCACGGGTCGCAGATTCGCGGACGCCCCCCGTGGCAACGAGCGGTGGCAGCGTGCGCCGGGGCGCGCTTACAATGCCGGCCCTCCGTCACCGCATCCCGAGTGGAGACACCGATGTTACGCAGCATGACAGGGTTCGCCCGCAGCGAGCGCCAGACAGAGTTCGGCGACCTCGCCTGGGAGGTGCGCTCGGTCAATCATCGCTACCTGGATCTGCAGTTCCGTCTGCCGGACGTGCTGCGCGGCGCCGAGGCGGAGTTCCGGCGCGCCGCCGGCGAGCGCCTCGGGCGCGGCAAGGTGGACCTGAGCCTGACGCTGCGGCGCGGCGGCGGCGCCCGGCGGGAACTCGCCATCGACGAGGCGCTGGTCCGGCGCATTGCCGAAGGCGTGGCGGTGGTACGGGAGCGCTTCGGCGAGACCGGCGCCGTGGATCCGATGGAAGTGCTGCGCTGGCCCGGCGTCATCGAGGAGCCGGCCGTGGAGCAGGATGCGCTGCTGGCCGAGAGCCTGTCCCTGCTGGACGAGGCGCTGACGACCCTGGACGAGATGCGCCGCGCGGAGGGCGCCCGGCTCGCCGGGACGCTGCTGGGCCGCACGGGCGACGTAGCGGGCATCGCCGCCGCCGTGCGGGCCCGGCGCCCCGAGGTGCTGGCCGGCATCGAGCAGAAACTGCGGGAGCGCCTCGGCCGCCTGGACGTGGAGGCCGAACCCGGCCGGCTGGAAACGGAACTGGCCATCATCGCCCAGAAGATGGACGTCGAGGAGGAGCTGGACCGGCTGGACAGCCATGTCGAGGAGATGCATAACGCGCTCGAACGGGACGAGCCCGTGGGACGGCGGCTCGATTTCCTGATGCAGGAGTTCAACCGGGAGGCCAATACCCTCGGCTCGAAATCCGGCGACCCCGAAACCACCCGCGCCTCGGTCGAGCTCAAGGTGCTCATCGAGCAGATGCGCGAGCAGATCCAGAACATCGAGTAGCGCCATGGCGACCGGCAGACCCAGGAGAAGTCCGAGGAGAAGATCGAGGGGAAAACTCATCGTCATCGCCGCCCCGTCCGGGGCCGGCAAGACGACGCTGGTGCACGCGCTGATCGAGCGCAACCCGGACTTCGTCTTCTCTGTGTCCTACACCACCCGGCCGAAGCGGCCGAACGAGGAGCACGGCCGGGACTACTTCTTCGTCAGCGAGGAGGCATTCCGGCGCCTGGACAGCCAGGGCGAGTTCCTGGAGAGCGCCCGGGTGTTCGACAACTACTATGGCACCAGCCGCAGCCAGGTGGAGAGCGAACTCGCGAAGGGCCGCAACGTGGTGCTGGAGATCGACTGGCAGGGGGCCCGGCAGGTGCGCGCCGCCATGCCCGAGTGCCGCAGCATATTCATCCTGCCGCCCTCGGTGGAGGCGCTGGAGCAGCGGCTGCGCAGCCGGCGCACCGACTCCGAGGACGTGATCCGGCGGCGCCTGCGCGACTCCCTCAGCGACCTCTCCCACTGGGACGAGTTCGACTACGTGGTGATCAACGACAACCTGGAGCGCGCCATCGACGAGCTGGAGGGCATCGCCGCCGGGCGTTACCGGCGCAACCGGGTGGGCACCGGGGCAACCCGAAAAAAGCTCGCTCACCTACTGGTTTAGGAGCGGTTCCTTAAAGTACACTGATTGGTCCGGAGCGCGATTCTTCCCGCGGCCCGCACCGTCAGCATTACCGTTCAGCATTATTCGAGAGGGGCTGGTACAGCCCTGGTACAGCCCTGGAATAGCTTTGGAGTAGCCAATAATGGCCAGAATTACCGTCGAGGACTGCCTCGAGAACATCGACAACATTTTCGAGCTCGTGCTGGTCGCGTCCAAACGCGCCCGGCGCATCGCCAATGGCGCCGATCCCTACGTGGAGCTCGAGAACGACAAGCCCACGGTCGTCGCGCTGCGCGAGATCGCCGAAGGTCACGTGACCCCGGCGATACTCGACGAGGCGGACCAGCCGGCCGAGGACCTGCTGCGCGCCGAATCCGGCTCCGAGGACCTGATGCCCATGCGAGGGCTGTCGCTCGGCGAGTAAGCGCTGACAAGAACGGTGCCTCCCCCCGGCACCGACCGGTTCACCCCCATGGATTACGCCGCCTCGATCCGCTCCAAACTGCCCAAGACGCGGCGCTCCACGGGTCTCAAGCAGCTCCTCCAGAAACTCGAGACCTACATGGCCGACGACCAGATCGCGCTGGTCGTCAAGGCTTACGAGTTCGGCGCCGAGGCCCACGCCGGGCAGCTGCGCCAGTCCGGCGAGCCGTACATCTCTCACCCGGTCGCGGTGGCCGGCATCCTGGCGGACATGCGCATGGACGCCAAGGGCATCGCCGCGGCGATCCTGCACGACGTGATCGAGGACACGCCGGCGGCCAAGGAGCAGCTGGATAGCGAGTTCGGCGCGGACATCGCGGCTCTGGTCGACGGCGTCACCAAGCTGGACCAGCTGCAGTTCCGCAGCCGGCTGGAGGCGCAGGCGGAGAGCTTCCGCAAGATGCTGCTGGCGATGGTCGAGGACATCCGGGTCATCCTGGTGAAGCTCGCCGACCGTCTGCACAACATGCGCACGCTGGACTCACTGCCCCGGGAGAAGCAGTCCCGCATCGCGCGGGAGACGCTGGAGATCTATGCGCCCATCGCCAACCGGCTCGGCATCAACACGCTGAAGGTCGAGCTGGAGGACCTGGGCTTCCGCTATACGCGGCCCTACCGCTATCGGGTGCTGGAGCGGGCGCTGAAGAAGGCCCAGGGCAACCAGCGCCAGATCGTGAAGAAGATCAGCGACACCCTCGAGAAAGAGCTGGGGCGCCACGAGATCGCGGCCAGCGTCGCCGGGCGGCAGAAGCACCTGTATTCCATCTACCGCAAGATGCTGGTGAAGGGGCGCACCCTCGGCGAGATCGTGGACGTCTACGGCTTCCGCATCGTCGTCGAGGACGTCGATGACTGTTACCGGGCGCTGGGCCTGGTGCACAAGGTGTACAAACCGATGCCGGGCCGCTTCAAGGATTACGTGGCCATCCCCCGGGTGAATGGCTATCAATCCCTGCACACCACCTGCTTCGGCCCGCGCGGGATACCGCTGGAGGTGCAGATCCGTACCCGGGAGATGGACCTGGTGGCGGAGAGCGGCATTGCCTCCCACTGGCGCTACAAGGCCGAGGACAAATCCGCTGCCTCGCCCCAGCTGAGGGCCCGGGAGTGGCTCTCGAACCTGGTGGAGCTGCAGCAGGACGACGACTCGGAGGAGTTTCTGGAGAGCGTGAAGGTGGACCTGTTCCCCGACAAGGTCTACGTGTTCACGCCCAAGGGCGACATCCGCCGGCTGCCCCGCGGCGCCACCGCGGTGGACTTCGCCTATGCGGTGCACACCGACATCGGCAACCGCTGCGTCGCCGCCAAGATCGACCGGCGCCTGGTGCCGCTGAGGACGCCGCTGTCCAACGGCCAGACGGTGGAGATCATCACCAACAAGGGCGCCAGGCCGAACCCGAACTGGGTCAACTTCGTGGTCACGGCGAAGGCGCGTTCGGCCATTCGCCACTATCTGAAGAACCTGCGCCGGGGCGAGGCCGCGGAGCTCGGCAAGCGCCTGCTGGAACAGGCGCTGAAGGAACAGAAGTCGTCGCTGCGCAAGGTGGACAAGAAGTCGATGACGCAGGTGCTGGAAGCGTTCGGCCTGAACAACAAGATCGAGCTCTACGAGCAGCTCGGCCTGGGCGAGCGGCTGTCACCCATCGTCGCGCGCCTGCTGCTGGGCGTGGACGCCGGCGAGGTGCAGCCGGCGGTGCGCGAGAGCACCTCGCTCACCATCACCGGCACCGAGGGCATGGTGGTCACCTACGCGCGCTGCTGCCACCCGATTCCCGGCGATGCCATCATGGGGCACCTGTCCAGCGGCCGCGGCGTCGTCATCCACCGCAACGTCTGCCACAACCTGGCGAATTTCCGCAAACACCCGGAGAAGTGGGTGACGGTGAACTGGCGCAGCGACATCGACCAGGACTTCACGGCCCAGGTGACGCTGATTGCCGTCAACCGTATGGGGGTGCTGGCGGAGGTGGCGGCCACGATCTCGGCGGCGCGGTCCAACATCGAGCAGGTATCGGTCCGGGAGGGCGACGACGACGCCTCAGTGATGACCTTCCTGCTGCAGGTGCGGGACCGTCAGCATCTGGCCGACGTGCTGCGCAGCATCCGCAAGATGCCCAGCGTCATCAAAGTCACCCGCGACTGCGCCTGACCGGAGGAAGCATGCAGAAGAAACACGTGGTCACACCGGCCGCACCGGCCGCCATCGGCACCTATTCCCAGGCAGTCGAGACGGGCGGCGTCGTCTACGTCTCGGGCCAGATTCCGCTGGACCCCGCCACCATGCAGATCGTGCAGGGCGAGTTCGCCGACCGGGTGCGGCAGGTGTTCCGCAACCTGACGGCCATCGCGGAAGCGGCTGGCGGCAGTCTCGCCGATGCCGTGAAGCTCACCATCTATCTCACCGACATGGCGGACTTCGCCACCGTGAACGAGGTGATGGCCGAGTTCTTCGACGAGCCGTATCCCGCCCGGGCCGCCGTCGGCGTGGCCGCGCTGCCGAAGGGGGCCGACGTAGAGGCGGACGCCATCCTTATTCACGGCACCAGCATGCCGTGAACCGGGACGCCGGCGCCTCCGCGAGCCCGGGCCTCGGCTCGCCGCTGACGGCGCTGAAAGGCGTCGGCCCGGCGCTGGCCGAGAAGCTCGCCCGCCTCGGCGCGGATACGGTCGAGGATCTCCTGTTCCTGCTGCCGCTGCGCTACGAGGACCGCACGCAGGTCACCCGAATCGGCTCCGCCCGGCACGGCGAACGGGTGCTGGTGGCGGGCGACATTCTGCTCTCGGAAACCGTGTACCGGGGCAGGCGGTCCCTGCTGGTGCGCATCACCGACGGCAGCGGCCAGCTCACGCTGCGCTTCTTCCATTTCTCCCGCTCGCAGCAGGCACGCCTGGCCAGGGGCTCGCGCATCGCCTGCTACGGCGAGGTCCGCTCCGGCCCGGCGGGCAAGGAAATGGTGCATCCCGAGTACCGGCTGCTGGGCGCGGAGGAACCGGTACCCGTGGAGGACAGGCTGACGCCGGTGTACCCGACCACCGAGGGCGTGCAGCAGGGCCGCCTGCGTCGTCTGGTCGCGGAGGCGCTGGACATGATGCGTCGGGAGGCGCCCACCGAACTGGTGCCGCGTCAGGTGCTGGAGCGCACGGACCTGCCGACGCTGACCGAAGCGGTGGAATACCTGCACCGGCCGCCGCGGGGCGTGAACCTGGCAGAGCTCGCCGCCGGCGACCACCCCTGCCAGCAGCGCCTGGCCTTCGAGGAGCTGCTGGCCCACCACCTGAGCCTGAGGCGGCTGCGCCATCGCATCCGCGACGAGCTGGCGCCGGCGCTGACGGACGGCGACGGCCTGGCGCGGCGGTTCCTGGACAGCCTGCCGTTCCGCCTGACTGCCGCCCAGGAACGAGTGCTGGCAGAGATATCGGCGGACATCGCCCGGCCCCACCCCATGCTGCGCCTGGTGCAGGGCGACGTCGGCTCGGGCAAGACGGTGGTCGCGGCCGCTGCCTGCCTGAAGGCCATCGCGGCGGGGTGCCAGGCGGCCCTCATGGCACCGACGGAGCTGCTCGCCGAGCAGCATTACAAGAGCTTCCGGGCCTGGCTCGAGCCGCTGGGCATCCGGCCGGTCTGGCTCACCGGCAGCCTCCGTTCCGCGGTGCGGCGCGAGGCACTGGCCGCCATCGCCGACGGCAGCGCGGCGATGGTCATCGGCACTCACGCCCTGTTCCAGGAATCGGTCGCCTTCGACAATCTCGCGCTGGTGGTGATCGACGAGCAGCACCGCTTCGGCGTGCACCAGCGCCTCGCCCTGCGGGAGAAAGGCGAGCAGGGCGTGGCCCGGCCGCACCAGCTGGTGATGACGGCCACGCCCATCCCGCGGACGCTCGCCATGACGGCTTACGCCGACCTCGATACGTCGGTCATCGACGAGCTGCCGCCGGGCCGCCGGCCGGTGACCACGGTAGTGCTGCCCGAGACCCGCCGCGAGGAGGTCATCGAGCGGGTGCGACGCGCCTGCGCCGAGGGCCGCCAGGCCTACTGGGTGTGCCCGTTGGTGGAGGAGAGCGAGCAGCTCGACTACCAGGCCGCCGAGGCCAGCTACCGGATGCTGGGCGAGGCGCTGCCCGACATACCCGTGGGGCTGGTACACGGCCGCATGAAGCCGGCCGAAAAGGAGGCCGTGATGCAGGCGTTCAAGGCCGGCGAGCTCAGGCTGCTGGTGGCCACCACGGTCATCGAGGTGGGAGTGGACGTGCCGAACGCCAGCCTGATGATCGTGGAGAACGCCGAGCGCATGGGCCTGTCCCAGCTCCACCAGCTGCGCGGGCGGGTCGGACGCGGCAGCCGGGAGAGCACGTGCCTGCTCATGTACCGGCCGCCGCTGTCGGAGATGGCGCGGCGGCGCCTGGCCGTGCTGCGCGAGACCGGCGACGGCTTCGTGGTGGCCGAGGAGGATCTGCGCCTGCGGGGGCCCGGCGAGGTGCTGGGCACCCGGCAGACCGGCGCCATGCAGCTGCGCATCGCCGATCTCAGCCGCGACGCCGCTCTCATGCCCAAGGTGCAGCTCGCAGCCGCGGCCGTCTCGCCGGCGGACGCCGAAGCCGTCATCCAGCGCTGGCTCGGTGGCGCGAGCCGCTATGGCAGTGTCTGACGACGCCGGGACCGCGGTGCTGCCCTGTCATGGAGCGCGATCTCGTCTACACTCTGCATCCCATGCTTCCCGGTAAAGAACAAGCCACGGGCGACGGCCGCTGGTCCGAGACCATCCCGGCCGCGGTGCCCGTCGGCCTGATCGGCTGGCTTGCCGATCACGGCCTGCTGACGCCCCGGATCCGGTCCTTCCAGCCGGCGAGCTTCCGGCTGGCGGTGCACGCCGAGGGCCGCCGCCGGCTGGACGGGGAGGAGCGGGTGCTGCTCGACGGCGATGCCGGCGAGGCCCTGGTCCGCGAGATCAGCATGGGCGGCGCCGCCGGCGAACTCGTGGTGGCCTCGAGCATCATCCCGGCGGCCACCCTGGAGCGTTTCCCGAGCCTGGCCGCCCTGGGCGAGCGCCCGCTGGGAGAGGCGCTGGCCCGCCTGGGCGAGGTGAGCCGGGAGCCTTTCCGTTACGCCGTCTTCGAGCCGGGCGAGCGAGGCTACCCGGCCCTGCCCGAGCGCATGCCGGCCGGGCGGCTGTTCGCGCGGCGCTCGGTCATCCGGGTGACCGGCGCGCCGATCCTGGTGGTCGAATATTTCCCCGCCAGTCTCGCGGCACCGGAGGGCGCGGCGCTGTGAGGACCGGAGCCGCTTCCCGCGGGCAGGCCCGGGCAGCGGACGGTACCCGCCCCGGCTTCCTCCCGGTGCTGCTCTCCCAGCTCGGGGTCTATGCGCGGCTGATGCGCCTGGACCGGCCCATCGGCTTTTACCTGCTGATGTGGCCCACGCTGTGGGCGCTGTGGGTGGCCGGCGACGGCCGCCCGGACGAAGGGATCTTCGCCATTTTCATGGCCGGCGTCGTGGTCACCCGCTGCGCCGGCTGCATCATCAACGACATCGCCGACCGGGGCTTCGACCCCTACGTGACCCGCACCCGGGAGCGGCCGCTGGCCACGGGCAGGGTCAGCGTGGTCGAGGCGGCCCTGCTGTTCGTCGGCCTGGGCCTGATCGCCATCGGCCTGGTCACCCTGCTGAATCCCCTCTCCCGGGTGGTGGCGGCGGCCGCAGCCGTGCTGATGATCGTCTACCCGTTCGTGAAACGCATCCTCTCGGTGCCCCAGCTCGTGCTGGGCGCGGCCTTCGCCATGGCCATCCCGCTGGCGTTCGCCGCGCAGACGGGCGAGATAGCGGAGATCGCCTGGCTGATGTTCGCCGTTACCGTGATCTGGGCCATCATCTACGACACGATGTACGCCATGGTCGACCGGCCGGACGACCTGCAGGTGGGTATCAAGTCGACGGCGATCCTGTTCGGCGACGCCGACCGGTTCATCATCGGCGCGCTGCAGGGCCTCATGCTGCTGGGGCTCGTGCTGATGGGCACCCGCCTCTCCATGGGTCTCTGGTACTTCCTGGGCGTGGCGCTGGCCGCCGGCTTCATGGCCTGGCACCAGCACCTCATCCGCGACCGGGACACCGCCGCCTGCTTCCGCGCATTCCTGAACAACCACTACATCGGCATGATGGTGTTCATCGGTATCGCGCTGGATTACCTGTTCCGCTGAGCGGCCCGCGCCGCGGCCACCACGCTGACCCGGGCACAGCCGCCGTCCCGCAGCAGCGCGGCGATCTCCCGCGTGGTCGCGCCGGTGGTGACGACGTCGTCCACGATCACGGCATGCTCGAAGTCCGCCGGGCGCTGCAGCCGGAAGGCGCCGGCCACGTTGCGGCGCCGCGCCCGCGCACTCAGGGACGACTGTTCACGGGTGGGACGCCTGCGAACGACCAGGTCCCCGGCCAGGCGGCAACCGAGGTACCGGGCCAGCGGCCGGGCGATCTCCAGCGCCTGGTTGTAGCCCCGGGCCGCCAGGCGCCGGCGATGCAGCGGCACCGGGATCAGCACCGCCCCGGGGCCGGGCCTGGACGACGGCTCCGCGTCCAGCGCTGCGGCGACGATCCCGGCCAGCAGCGGCCCGTGCCAGAGGCGGGCGTTGAACTTCAGCTCGGTGAGCAGCCAGTCTGCCGGGAAGGCGTAGTGCAGCGGAGCCAGCGTCCGGTCGATCGGCGGCGGGTGCCGCCGGCAGGCGATACACAGCGTGCCCGCGCGCAGCGGCTCGGCGCACAGGCGGCAGGCGCCGGCGATCCGGGGCAGGTCGCCGAGACAGCCGACGCAGAGATCCGGCCCGGGGCGTTGCTCGCGGTGTCGGTCGCCGCAGAGCTCGCCACACAGCGCGCAGCGCGGCGGGAACAGCAGGCGAGCCAGGAAATCGAGCGCTGCCCGGCAACGTGTCATGGCTCCAGTGTGCGGGCCCGCACGCGCCGGAGCAGCCGGGCTTTCTGCCGGCAGCGGGCATTTTTGGCGTAAGCTCCCCGGGCTCATGGACGCGCCCGACCGACCAGACGCCACCGCCCCGCGCCGCCGGGAGATACGCCGCCGCACCGACGCCAGCGTGGCCGGAGCGGACGACTTCCTGTCGGCCCGGACCCGTGAGGAACTGCTCTCCCGGCTGACGCTCACCGCCAGCCGGCCGCGCCGGGTGCTGGACGCCGGCGCGTCGACCGGGCGCGCCTCGGCGGAACTCGCGCGCCGCTACCGGGGCTGCCGCGTGGTCTCGCTGGACCTCTCCCCGGCCCGGCTCGCGGCGGCCCGACGCAGCCATGGCCGCTTCGCCCGCCGCGACGAGGTAGCCGGCGATGCCGCCCGCCTGCCCTTTCGCGACCGGGTCTTCGACATGGTGTTCGCCAACCTGCTGCTGCCCTGGTTCGCCGATCCGGCGCCGGCGCTGGCGGAGACCGCCCGCGTGCTGCGCCCGGAGGGCCTGTTCACCTTCGCGAGCCTGGGTCCGGACAGCTTCCGGGAGCTGCGCGAAGCCTGGCGGGCGGTGGACACCGGGCAGCACGTGCAGTCGTTCCCGGACATGCACGACCTGGGCGATGCGCTGGTGCGCGCCGGCCTGCGCGACCCGGTACTGGACGTCGAGCACCTCACGGTGACCTATGCGGAGCCCGCCGCGTTGTGGCGGGACCTGACCGCGGCGGGCGCCCGCAACACGCTGGCCGGCCGCAGCCGGGGGCTGACGACGCCCGCGCGCTTCCGTCGCCTCGCAGAGGCCTGGGAAGGCGTGCGGCGGCAGGACGGGCGCCTGCCACTGACCCTCGAGCTCGTCTACGGCCACTGCTGGGGCGGCAGCGGGCTGCCCGGGGCCGATGCCGACGGCGCGGTACGGATCAGTCCGCGACAGATAATGAGACGCACGTGAGACGTCCTGACCCGGTCTCTTGCACGCCGGATGGGCGCCCTGATAATCGAAACAACACGGAAGTTCAGGGAGGTCGGCGACCGTTTGCCGCAATACCCTGATTTAACAACATTAATTTGACATGGAAAGCCACTTGCGCAGTTGCACCCCGAAGGCCGTTTCTTTAGACTCCCGAGTCCGCGATCCGGCGGGTCCGGACCGGGGTACCGAGAACCAGGGAAATTCAGGATCAGCTGCAGGATCTATCCAGTTGCACCGCTTCGAACTGAAGCCGAACTGTTCTCTGGATTCCCGCACGGCAACGCTCTTTTTCGTCTCGATTCTGGCGGTCTCCATGACGGTCGCCGGTGGCTTCGCGGCGATGGGTTACTGGCCGGTGCTGCCGATGGCCGGACTGGAACTTTCCGGGCTCGGCGCGGCGCTCTGGCTGAGCATGCGGCGCGGCCGCGACCGTGACCTGATCGACGTCGGGCCGGACGAGGTCGTCGTCAGCCGCCTGCGGGGCCGGGAACGTCGGGACCAGCGCTTCCTGCGGGCCTGGACGAGGGTGCGCTATGCCGGTGGCCGGCGCGCCGGCGCGCCCGGCAGGCTGGAGATCGGCGCCCATGGCTGCTGGTGCGCGGTCGGCGAGTTCCTGACCGACGCGGAGCGCCAGGGGCTCGGCGACAGATTGAAAAGGGTACTGGCGGAGCCGGCAGCGGCGCCGGAGGACAACCGCGGTGCGCGGCAGGATGCGCAACCGTGACAGGACGAGCACACCGGCCGCGGCCGGCAGGATAACAGACCGATGATTCGAAAAATCTCCCTCT
>CAYQZN010000030.1:0-18063 GCA_964421805.1 uncultured Woeseiaceae bacterium | reverse complement strand
TGACGCCGAAGACGCTGCCCATGGCCACCGTGGTCAGGGTGCTGCAGATGCTGCTGGCCGAGAACATCCCGGTGCGCAATAGCCGGCGCATCGCGGAGACCCTGACGGAGCAGGGCCCAAAGACCCAGGAGCCGGAACAGCTGGTGGCGGCGGTGCGCGTCGCGCTCGGCCGTTCGATCGTGCAGGGCGTCGCCGGCATGCGCGAGGAGCTGCCGGTGCTCACTCTGGAGCCGGAGCTCGAGCAACTGCTCACCGAGTCGACGCGCAATGGCGCCACGGCCGGCCTGGAACCCGGCCTCGTGGAGCGCATCCACCGGGTGCTGTCCGAGAACGCGGAGCGCCAGGAGGCGGCCGGCGAGCCGGCGGTGCTGCTGGTGGCGCCGGGCATCCGGCCGTGGCTCGCAAAACTCATGCGCGGCATTCGCAACCTGCACGTGCTCGCCTACAACGAGATCCCCGAAGACAAACAGATAAGGATGGTCGGCGCCGTCGGCAACTGACCGGCCGCCTGAGCTGAGGAACCCACTATGAAGATCAAGCGATTCGTAGCACCGGACATGCGCCAGGCTCTGCGCCGGGTGCGGGAGGAGCAGGGGCCCGATGCGGTGATCCTCTCGAACAGCCGCGTGGCCGAGGGCGTGGAGATCATTGCCGCGCTGGACTACGACGAGGCACTGATACGCGAGGCGCTCGGCAGCCTCCGTGCGGAAACCGGCAGCGCCGGCGCGGCGGCCGCGCCGGAGGCACAGGACGCCGTGGCGGAGGCACCCGGGGCACGTCCCGGCGCGGGCATGACGCCCGCCGGCGAGGAAGAGGCGCCCGCCGGACCGCTCGCGCACCGCGCGCTGGCCGACCTGGCCGAGCGTCCGGGCGCGCAGATCCCGGCCGCCGCCGAGGCGAACCCGTCCCTCGACGCGGTCCACTCGGACATCCGCGGGCTGCGCGAACTGCTGGAGTCCCAGCTCTCCAGCCTCGCCTGGAACGACTACTCCCGCCGGCGCCCGGGCCGCGCCCAGGTGCTGAGGAACCTGAGCCGTATCGGCGTGGCGCCGGACGTGGCCGCACCCATCGCCGAGCAGCTGGAGGACGGGGATGCGAGCGAGCACGCCTGGCAGCTGCCGCTGCGGATCCTGGCGGAGACGCTGCCGATGGCGGAGGACCGGTTGCTGGAGAACGGCGGCATCGCCGCCTTCGTCGGCCCCACCGGCGTGGGCAAGACCACCACCATCGCCAAGCTCGCGGCCCGCTACGCCATGCGTCACGGCGCCGAGGACATTGCGCTGGTCACCACGGACTGCTACCGCATAGGGGCCGAGGAACAGCTGGCCACCTATGCGCGCATCCTGGGCGCCCGCATGTACGTGGCCGAAGACGGCGAGGCGCTGGCCGCGCTGCTGCAGCGCCTGGGCTCGATGGACCTGGTGCTGATCGATACCACCGGCCTGAATCAGCGCGACGTCCGCCTGGCCGATCAGCTCGCGGCACTGCGGGTCGAGGGAACGCCGATCGAGGTGTTCCTGACCCTGTCCGCCACGGCCCAGGAAGCCTCCCTGGACGAGGCCGTGCGGCGCTTCGGCCAGCTGCCGCTCGCCGGCTGCGCGCTGACCAAGATCGACGAGGCCGCCCAGCTCGGCTGCGCCCTGGGCGTGCTGATCCGCCACCGCCTGCCGCTGGTCTACATCGCCGACGGCCAGTCGGTGCCCCAGGACTTCTATCTGGCGGACTCGAAACGGCTGTGGATTGCCACCCAGGCCGTCGAGTGCATGCGCCGCAGCGAAGCGGACGTCTCGGAGGAGGTCATGGCCCAGCGTTTCGGAGGCGGTGCCGATGCGCTCTCTTGAACACACTCAGGCGCGGGACATGGAGCGGGCGCTCGCCGGCGCGCCGGTGAAGGTGATCGCGGTCACCAGCGGCAAGGGCGGCGTCGGCAAGACCAATGTCTCGGCCAACCTGGCCGTCGCACTGGCCTCGTTCCAGCGCAACGTCATGCTGCTCGACGCAGATCTGGGGCTCGCGAACGTGGATGTGCTGTTCGGCCTGCAGCCCCGCTACAACCTGCAGCACGTGATCTCCGGCGAGACGGATCTGGAGAGCACCATCGTGCGCGGCCCGCGCGGCCTGTCGATCGTACCGGCCGCCTCCGGCGACAAGGCCATGACCGATCTCGCGCCGGCGGCCCAGGGCGAGATCATTCGCGCGTTCGGCGACCTCGCCTGTCCGCCGGAGGTGCTGGTGATCGACACGGCGGCCGGGCTGTCCGACAACGTGCTCCGTTTCACCCAGGCCGCCCAGCACGCTGTGGTGGTGGTCTGCGACGAGCCGGCCTCGATCACGGACGCCTACGCCATGATCAAGGTGCTGAGCCGCGACTACGGCGTGGGCCGTTTCCAGGTGCTGACGAACATGACCCGCTCCGATGCCCACGGGCGGCTGCTGTTCCAGAAGATCGAACGGGTGGCGGACCGCTATCTGGACGTCGTGCTGCAGCACCTCGGCAACGTGCCGGCGGACGACACGCTGCGCCGTGCCGTGCAGCAGCAGGTGGCGGTCGTGGAAGCCTACCCGGCCAGCCGGGCGGCGCTCGCCTTCCGCCGCATCGCGGACGCCGTGGACCGCTGGCCCGCGGCGGCGCAGGCGCCGGGCGGGCTCGCATTTTTCTTCGAGTCCCTGTTGGGGCGGGATCTGACGGCAGCGGGGAGTCTCAGCGGATGACCTACGGCCAGCTCGCAGACGATCGACGCGTCGTGACCGACGATTTCGTGGAACAGCACCTGGTGCTGGTCAAGCGTATCGCGCATCACCTCGTGGCCCGGTTGCCTGCCTCGGTGGAGCTGGACGATCTCATGCAGGCCGGACTCATGGGCCTGATCGAGGCGGCGGGCAATTACGACGCATCCCGTGGCGCCAGTTTCGACACCTACGCCGGCATCCGCATCCGCGGCGCGATGCTGGACGAGGTGCGCAAGGCCGACTGGACGCCGCGCTCGGTGCATCAGCGCCATCGGCAGATCGTGGAGGCCATCCAGCGGGTGGAGGCGGCCACCGGTGCGGCGGCCGATGACGCCGAGGTGGCCCGGGAGCTCGGCATCTCGCTGGATGAGTATCACGAGGTGCTGCGCGACGCGGCGAGCTGCCGCCTGTTCAGCCTGGAACAGCCGTTCACGACGCTGCAGGAACCGCTGGAAGTCCCGGCGGAGGGCCAGGCCGGCCCCGAGGAACGGGCCCAGGCCACCGAGATGCGCGGCCGACTGGCCGCGGCCATACGCGGTCTGCCCGAACGCGAGCAGCTGGTGCTCTCCCTGTACTACCACCAGGAGCTGAATCTGCGGGAGATAGGCACGGTGCTCGACGTCACCGAGTCCCGGGTCAGCCAGATCCACAGCCAGGCGCTGCTGCGGCTGCGTGCCCGGCTGCAGGACGAGGGGGCGTAGTCATGGCGATAGGCAGCGGCGGCGGCAGGATTGGCGGCGGGATAAGCGACGTCTATCCGATCGCGCCCTCCCGGCCGCTGAAGCCGGTGAATCCGGATACGCCGAAGCGGCCGCGCAGGGAGGACGACGCCGAATCTGAGCGTGAGGAAAAAAATGAGAATTCGGACAAGGATAACGGTTCAATTATCGATGAGTATGCGTGATGGACTTCATTAGCGAAATCAATGTGATCTACGTGCTGGCATTCTCCAATGCCCTGATCCTGTTCGCCGTGGCGGCGATCCTGCGGGGCGAGCCCCGCCGCGAGCCACTGCCGCCGGAGCAGGCGGAGCGGGCCGACGACGCCCTCGGCCGGGCAGTGCTGGAACGCCTCGACGAGATCGGCCGGCGTCTCGAGCAGTTGGAGAGACTCTCCGCGGATGCCGCGCAGGCTCCCGCGCCCGCAGCGGCGGGCGGGGCCGGCGGCCAGCGCTACGGCGAGGCCCTGCGCCTGGTCGGCGGCGGAGCGGCGCCGGACGACCTGGTGAGCCGCTGCGGACTGAGCCGCGGCGAGGCCGATCTGTTCGTGCGGCTGCATGGTAACCGGCACCGGGGCGAGGCTGCGGCCGTGCGCCGGGTGTCCTGACAGGAGAAAGAGAAAATGTCGAGTGCCGAATATTTCCGCTTCGTCCAGATGCTGGCGGACGAGCTGACCCGCAAGGAGATCAAGCTGCCGTCGTTCCCGGACGTGGTGATAAAGATCCGCGAGGCGCTGGAGGACGGCGACTGCACGGCCGAGCGCGTCGCCGACGTGGTGAGCCTGGAGCCCGTGCTGATGTCGCGCATCCTGGCGATGGCCAATTCCGCCTTCTACAACCCGGCGGGCGTGAAGATCACCAACCTGCGCGCCGCCATCAGCCGGCTCGGTTTCAACATGGTGCGCAACACCGCGATCGCCATGGCCGTGGAGCAGCTGTTCCAGGCGGAGCAGCAGGCAGCCATCCGCGAGCAGCTGAAACGGCTGTGGAAGGTCAGCCTGCGCAAGGCGGCCATGGCCGAGGTGCTGGCGGACCAGCACACCGAATTGGACGCCGACGGGGCCTTCCTGGCCGGCCTGCTGAACGAGATCGGCAAGCTCTACATCCTCACCAAGGCGAAGGAGTTCCCGACCCTGCTGGCGGACGAGGACTCGCGCCGCCAGATTCTCGAGGAGTGGAACCCGCAGGTGGGCAAGTCGATCCTGGAGAACTGGGAGTTCCCCGAGGAGATCGTCGATACGGTGGCCAGCGATCAGACCCAGCGGCGCAGCAGCAAACCGACGCTGCACGACGTGATCGTGGCGTCGTGCTACCTCTCGCTGCGGGAGGCCGAGACCGAGGTGGAGGAAGAGTTCCAGCCGGTGGTGCACAAGCTCGGCATCGACGGTCCCCGTTATCCGCCCGTCTACCAGCGCTTCGAGGAGAAGCTGGAGTCCCTGACTGCCGCGCTGGCCGGCTGACCGGCCGCGCTCATCACGGCGGGGCAGCCTATTCTGTCAGCGCCCGCAGCCGGGCCGTGCGGATATCCTCGGCCTGGCGGCTGAGCATGTGGCGGATGAGCATCTCGCTTTCCGCCTCGCGCATGCCGACGAACTCCACCGCGACCTTGTAGCCCTCGTCCTCCAGATCCGACTCCTCGGGCGGCTGGCAGCGGACGACCTTGGCCAGCGTCTCGACGTAGTGGGAGTCGGAGACCAGCAGGAACTTCAGCATCAGCCGCGCGCCCTCGCTCATGCCGTGGGGTGCCGCGAAGGCCATGCCGGAGGAGCTGAGGTCGCAGAGCTGGGTGGGGCGCCTGTAGATGGGGTTACGCTGCTGCTCGAGTTCCATCACCTTGTCGGCCACGAGCTGGATCTTCTCGTTCAGCAGCTCCACGCACTCGGCGCTGACCGGCGCCTTCTGGCGCAGTTTCAGGACGGCGGGTTTCATCGCCGCCTCCACTTCCATCAGCTTTGCATCCAGCCCGGAGGTCCGGGACGTGCTGCCCAGGTTCTTCTCCAGCCGCTGTATCCACTCGCTCTCGTCCACCGTCGAGTAGTCGATCCGCACGAGTTCCTTGAGGCGGAACACGCGGCGGCGGTTGGTATCGCTGGTCTCGGTTTCGTTCTGCATTTCACTCATCGTCTTCGTCTCCCCCGGGCGCATCGGCCGCGGTCTCGTCGCCGTCGGCGCTCGTCCCGGTCTCTCGCCCCGTTTCCGCGTCGGGTTTGCGGGCCTCGGCGATGCGCAGCTGCCGGCCCTCATCCCCGCCGGACGGGTTGCGTATGATGCTGATGTCCACGCGCCGGTTGATGGCGCGATGTTCCGCGCTGTCGTTCGGATACAGGGGCCGGGTATCCGCGTGGCCGGTCACCACGATTCGGTTCTCGGCAATGTCGCCGCCGTTCAGCAGGGTGTGGGCGACGGACACCGCGCGCGCCGTCGACAGCTCCCAGTTGGAGCGGTAGCGCTCGTTGTAGATCGGCACGTCGTCGGTGTGGCCGGAGATCTTGAGTTCTCCCGGCATATCGCCGATGAGGCCGCGGATCTTCTCCAGCACGGGCAGGAAGCCGGGCTGTATGCTGGCATCGCCGGAGGGGAAGGTGGCCTTCTCCAGGATGCGGATGATGATGCGGCGCCCGTCCAGCTCGACGTCCACGCTGCCCTGCTCGATTTCCTCCGCCAGTGCCTGGCGGAGCTTTTCGGCATCCTCTTTCGCGTTGTCCTCTTCCTCGTCGCCCACGCCGGGCTCGTCCACGCCCACGTCCAGGGTGTTCTTGGCGGAGTCGATGGTGTGCTGGCGGATCTCGTTCATCGGCGTGGGCTGCGGCCGCCCCGGGCTGAATTCCCGCGCGATGACGCTGGTGCCCTTCGGAATGGTCTTCACCTCCACCTGCGCCTGCACGCCGAAGGCCTCGCGCACCGACCCGGACAGGACCTTGAACTTCTGCACGTCCATCTCCGAGAACGCCAGCATGAGCACGAAGAAGCACATGAGCAGGGTCATGAGGTCGGCGAAGGTCATGACCCAGGCGGGCACGCCTTTCTTTTCCTCTTCCCTGACCTCCGGGGCGCCTTCCTCGGTCATGATCGCCTGCCTCAGACCGCGTCGTCGTCGACGCTGCGGCGCGAACGGGGCAGATAGGCCTCCAGCATGCTCTCGATGATGCGGGGATTCTGACCCTCCTGGATGCCGATCAGCGCGTCGATGACCAGCGACTTGTGGCGCTGCTCTTCCTTGCTGCGCAGGGCGAGCTTGTCGGCCACCGGTATGGCGATTACGTTCGCGAGGATCGCGCCGTACAGCGTCGTCAGCAGGGCCACGGCCATGGCCGGGCCGATCTGTTTAGGATCGTCCATGACGGAGAGCATCTGCACCAGGCCGATCAGCGTACCGATCATGCCCATGGCCGGGCCCACGTCGCCGATCGCCTTGAAGATGCCCTGGCCGTCGCTGTGGCGCTGCAGTGTCTGGTTCAGGTCCTTGTTCAGCATGGAGCGGACCACCTCGGAGGGATGGCCGTCGATCAGGAGGCCCACGCCCATCTTCATGAAATCGTCGGGCACCTCGGCGTCTTCCAGCGCGAGGATGCCGCCCTGGCGCGCGGTCTTCGCCAGCTCCACGGACTTCTCGATGATGGCTTCGGGGTTCGGCACGCGCTGGGTGAACGCCTTCACCGCGATGCCGGTGGCGCTGAAGAACTGCTTCAGGCTGAATTTCATCATCGTCACGAGGAACGTGCCGACGAGCACGATCAGCAGCGACGGAGTATTGAGGAAGACGCCCGGCGCGCCGCCCAGGAAGATGGAGGTGACAACCACCCCGAGGGCGCCGAGCAAGCCTATCAATGTTGCGAGATCCAACGCGTCGTCCTCCGTTCTTGTTCGGGATGCTATTGGCGGCGCCGGTCCGCGCCTCCGCACGCACGCGCCGCCACGCTCCTGTGGCTACCCTCTGTATCGGCGGCGAACGGGGAATCTTTAGCCCTTGGGGGCGATCCCGGGCGGTGCCGCCCGGGATCGCGGAGCAGTGACGCAAGGGCATGAACAGCCTCGAATTATTGGGGTTTCGAGTTGCAATCGCCTGCTGTGCGCCGCACAATCGTCCGCGGTTGCGGCAGACGCCCGCTCGAGGCGCAAGGGACTGAATTGACAGGCGTGATCGGATCAGCAGCGACGGGGGCGAGGGCGCCGGGCGCCATTCCCGCGGGGCCCGGCACGAGGCGCCCGGCCGCGGAGGGAGCATGGTGAGCAGCGAACGGCTCATCCTGGTCATTGCCGAGGACGCCGTTGCAGGCGAAACCCTGCGCGACAGCATCGAGTTCCTGGACGCGCCGGCCACGGCGCTCGCGCCGCCGGAGCGCTGGCGCGAGTGCGCCGCGGGGCAGCGGCTGGCCGCCGTGTTCCTCCACCCTTCCCTGGGGCGCGCGGCCGTCGCCCACCTGGTCGCGGAGATCGGCAGCGCGGATGCGGCGCTGCCGGTCGTGGTCGCGGGCCGTGCCGATCTGGACGCGCTCGAGGCGGACTGCCCCGGCGCGCGACTCTTCGCTCTGGACCTGCCGGTCGATTTCAGTCAGCTGGCAGCATTGCTCGAGGAGATCTGGGCAGGCTACAGCCGTCGCCGCGCGGAGCACGCGGCCGACAGGGTGCAGTCCCGGCCGCTCGGCGAGAGCGTGGCGATGTGCGAGGCCCGGGGTCTGGCCGAGCGGGTCGCCGCCAGTGGCGCCTCCGTGCTGTTGCTCGGCGAATCGGGCACCGGCAAGGAGGTCGTTGCCCGCTACATTCACGAACTCAGCGCCCGGCCGGGGCCGTTCGTCGCCGTCAATTGCGGCGCCATCCCGGGACAGCTGCTGGAGAGCGAGCTGTTCGGCCACGAGCGGGGCGCGTTCACCGGCGCCATCGCCCGGCGGACGGGGCGTTTCGAGCAGGCGGCCGGCGGTACCATCTTCCTGGACGAGATCGGCGACATGCCGCCGGCGATGCAGGTCAAGCTGCTGCGGGTCCTGCAGGAACGCGTGATCGACCGCATCGGCGGTCTGCAGAGCATACCGGTCGACGTCAGGGTCATCGCCGCCACGCACAGGGATCTGCCCGAGGCGATCGAGGACGGCACGTTCCGGGAAGACCTGTACTACCGCCTGAACGTGTTTCCGATCGAGTTGCCGCCGCTGCGCGAGCGCGCAGGCGACATCCCGCTGCTGCTCGAGGAGATGGTGCGGCGGGTCGACGCGCGGCTCGGCGTCCGGGTGGATTTCGACCCGGAGACGGTGCGGGCCCTGCAGGAGTACGCCTGGCCCGGCAACGTCCGGGAGCTGGCCAACCTGGTGGAGCGGCTGGCCGTCGTGTGCCCCCATGGCCGCATCATGGTCCGCGACCTGCCGGCGCCGCTGCGGCGCGAGACCGCCCGCGAGGCCATGCCGGCGGCCGCCGCCGACGATCTGCCGCCGGACGGCAAGAGCCTGAAGGAGCACATGGGGGATATCGAGAGCAGCCTGATCCGCGATGCGCTGCGCTCCTGCGACGGCGTCGTCGCGCAGGCGGCCAGGATGCTGGGGATGGGACGCACGACCCTGGTGGAGAAGATCCGGCGCTACGACATCGCGCTGGATCAGAGCACGACCCGGGGCGAGACCACCCACGAATAGGAGCCATTCCATGAAACTGGAGAATCCCGACCTGTTGCGCAGCCGGTGTTATGTCGCCGGCGAGTGGGTCGACGCGGACGACGAAGGCACCATCGCCGTCGATAATCCGGCCACGGGCGAGAATCTCGGCGCGGTCCCTTCCCTGGGCGCGGACGAGACCCGGCGGGCGATCACCGCCGCCGGCGAGGCAATGGCCGACTGGAGCGCGCGGCCGGCCGCCGAGCGGGCCACCGTGCTGCGCCGCTGGCACGACCTGATGATGGAGCATCAGGAAGACCTGGCCGTCATCATGACGGCCGAGCAGGGCAAGCCGCTCGCGGAGTCCCGCGGCGAGATCGCCTATGCCGCCGGCTTCATCGAGTGGTTCGCCGAGGAAGGCAAGCGGGTGTACGGCGACATCATCCCGTCGCCCCAGGCCGGCCGACGCCTGCTCGTGCTGAAGCAGCCGGTGGGCGTGGTCGCGGCGATCACGCCGTGGAATTTCCCCGCCGCGATGATCACCCGCAAGGCGGGACCGGCGCTGGCGGCGGGCTGCACCTTCGTCTGCAAGCCGGCATCGCAGACGCCGTACTCGGCGCTGGCGCTGGCCGTGCTGGCGGAGGAGGCCGGCATCCCGGCCGGAGTCTTCAGCGTACTCACCGGCTCGGCGTCCGCGATCGGCGGCGAGATGACCGGCAACCCGACGGTGCGCAAGCTTTCGTTCACCGGTTCCACGGAGATCGGCAAGCTGCTCATGGAGCAGTGCGCGGGCACCATGAAGAAGGTGTCGCTGGAGTTGGGCGGGAATGCGCCGTTCATCGTCTTCGACGACGCGGATCTGGACGCGGCCGTGGAGGGCGCCGTGGCCTCGAAGTACCGCAACACCGGCCAGACCTGCGTGTGCACGAACCGGTTCCTCGTGCAGGAAACGGTCATGGATGCCTTCGCCGACAAGCTGGCCGCCGCCGTCGACGACCTGGTGGTGGGCGACGGCCTGAAGGGGGATACGGACCAGGGGCCGCTGATCGACGAGAGCGCGGTAGAAAAGGTGGAAGAGCACATCGCGGATGCGCTCGCCGGCGGCGCCGAGCTGATCACCGGCGGCAAGCGGCACGCGCTCGGCGGGCGGTTCTTCCAGCCGACCGTGGTCAAGGGGGCCACGCCCGACATGCTGGTGGCCGGTGAGGAGACCTTCGGCCCCCTGTCGCCGCTGTTTCCGTTCCGCGACGAGGCCGAGGCCGTGGCGATGGCCAACGATACCCGCTTCGGGCTGGCGAGTTACTTCTACACCCGCGACCTGGCCCGCGCCTGGCGCGTCGGCGAAGCGCTGGAGTACGGCATCGTCGGCCTGAACACGGGCCTGATCTCCACCCCGGTGGCACCGTTCGGCGGGGTGAAGGAGTCGGGTATCGGCCGCGAGGGCTCGAAGTACGGCATCGACGAGTACGTCGAGATCAAGTACTTCGCCATGGCGGGGCTCGACTGACGGCTCAGGCGATTTTCGGCTCAGGCAATTGTCGGCTCAGGCAATTACTGACAGCGCTGCGGGCACGCAGCGGATCTCGAGCCGGGTCACCGGCGTGGCCGCGGCCTCGCCGTCGGCCTCCAGCGGCAGCGGTGCGGAGGTCTCGATGACGAGTTCCCGCGCGCTGAACAGCATGGCTTCCGGCGCGCTCATGTGGGTGCCCCGAATGGCCCGCGGCACCAGGGTCAGCACCCGGCGGCGGCTGAGCGGCGCGGCGACCACGACCGACAGCAGGCCGTCGTCCAGGCTGGCCGGCGGGGCGATGTGGAACAGGCCGCCGAACCACGCGCCGTTGCAGGCGATCACCATCGATGCGGGCAGTGCGAAGCGACGGCCGTCCGCCTCGATGCGCACCTCGGCCGCGGCCACGCCGCTGCGGAGCACGAGGGCCAGGGCGGCCGGGTAGGCGAGCAGGCCCGGCAGCCAGCGCACCCGTTCGGCGGCGCGGACCACCACGCCGTCCAGCCCGATGCCCACGCTGTTGGCGAACCACTCGCCGTTGCAGCAGCCCACGTCGATGCGCCGCCGGCGGCGCTCGGCCAGCGCTGCCGCGAGCGCGGCGCAGGCGTTGCGCCAGCTCCGCGGCGTGCCCAGTGATTTGACGAAGTCGTTGCCGGTGCCGGCCGGGATCACGCCGAGGGCCAGATCCAGCCCCTGGCCGAGGATCGCGTTCACCGCTTCCCGGACCGTGCCGTCGCCGCCGGCGATCAGCACCTCGCGGCAGCCGGCCGCGGCGGCCGCCCGCAGCAGGTCCGCCATGTGGCCGGGTTCCCGGCTGTATTGGGGCGCGACGGGGCGACCGGAGGCTTCCAGCAGGCGGCGCATCGACTCGCCGTGGCGACCGGCCGCGCCGCGACCGGCGGCCGGGTTCACGATGAGGGGAACGGGGAGGACGGCCGGGCGGGCGGTCGTGTCGTTCGCCGGGTTGTTGCTCATCACCCTCTCTGCCGAACCGCCCCTGCCGATGGATGTCCGGGAGCTTACACGCTTCGCCGCGCGCCGGCTGCATGAAGCCGGGCCGCGGCCACGCTATCATGCGCCACTTTGGCAGCCGACGGAGGCAGGATGGAACAGGAGACGGGCAGGCTTTCCGAAGTCGATATCCACTCACTCAGCATCGATCGCTACGAAGGCCTCGCCGCACCCGGGCTGCTCGATGAGCTCCGCGCCGAGGCCGCGCGGCTGGCCAGCGCGATGGAAGGCCGGGTCTTCTGGCACCTGAATTCCACGGCGGAGGGCGGCGGCGTCGCCGAGATGCTGCCCTCCCTGCTCGGCTACTGCCGCCACTTCGACATCGACTCCCGCTGGCTGGTGATCGGCGGCAACCCCGCGTTTTTCCGGGTCACAAAGCGCCTGCACCACGGGCTGCACGGGGAGCCGGGGGACGGCACGCCCCTGGACGACGAGGCACGGCGTATCTACGAGGAGACGCTCGAGGACAATGCGGCGGAGCTGCTCGCGCTGGTGAAACCGGGCGATATCGTCCTGCTTCACGACCCGCAGACCCTGGGGCTGGCCCGCTACCTGGTCGAGCACGGCGCCGCTGTCGCCTGGCGCTGCCACATCGGCCACAGCGACTGGAACGAGGAGTACGACCGGGCCTGGCAGTTCCTTAGCCCCTATCTGGCCTATCCCCGCCGGTTCGTGTTCTCCCGTCAGGCCTACGTGCCGCCGATCATCGACCGGGACCGCGCAGTGATCATCCCGCCTAGCATCGATGCCTTCACGCCGAAGAATCAGAGCATGAACGAGGACGCCGTGCGCACGCTGCTCGTGCACGCCGGCCTGATCTCGGGGCCGCTGCCTGCGGCACCGGACTACGAGTTCTTCCGCAGCGACGGCAGCCGCGGCCGCGTGGACCGGCACGCGGATCTCATCCGCTGCGGTCAGCCGACGCCGCCGGACGTCCCCATGGTGGTGCAGGTCTCGCGCTGGGATCCGCTGAAAGACCCCTGCGGCGTCATCGAGGGCTTCGCAGCCTGGATGGGTCACGGCGGCGACGGCGGCGCCGAGCTGGTGATGGTCGGGCCCAGCGTGACCGGCGTGGCCGACGATCCGGAAGGCATCGAGGTGTTCCACGAGGTGTTCCGGGTCTGGCGTGAGCTGCCCCACGCCCAGCGCAGCCGCATCCACCTGGCCATGCTGCCGATGGTCGACGTCGAGGAGAACGCCGCCATGGTGAATGCCATCCAGCGTCACGCGGCCGTCATCGTGCAGAAGAGTTTGCACGAGGGTTTCGGCCTCACGGTGACCGAGGCCATGTGGAAGGGCACGGCCGTGCTGGCGACCCGGGTGGGCGGCATACAGGACCAGATCGAGGACGGCCGCCACGGCCTGCTGCTCGACGACCCGCGCGATCTGGAGTCGTTCGCCGGGCTGCTGGACCGCCTCGTCGGCGATAGCGAGCTGCGGGACGGGCTCGGCGCCGCCGCCAGGGAGCGGGTGAGCGAGCGCTTCCTCGAGCCGCGCAGTGTCGCCGACCACCTGCGCCTCGCCGAAGAGCTGCTGGAGGCGGTGCGCTGAACGCCCGGCCGCCGGCGGACCTGGTCTACGCCGCCGCCCTGTTCGCAGTCGCCGTGACGGCGATCGTCGCGGCCGCGGTGGCGACGGGCGCCTCCATCACCGGCGACGAGCTGCCGCTGGCGGGGTTTTTCCTGCTGTTCGGGCTGTTCACGATCACGGTGGGTTATCCCCACCCGACCTTCGGCCATGTCTCCTTCGACCGCGTGGCACAGGTGTCCAGCCTGCTCCTGCTGGGGCCGGTGGATGCCGCCGTCATCAACGGCCTGGCTTCTCTCCTGTGGCCGCTGCAGCGGCTGCGCCGCGGCAGTATCCGCCGGGCCGTCACGGCCTCGCTGCACAACGCGGGCCTGATGTCTCTGATGGTCCTGGTCTCGGGCCTGTTCTATCTCAGGCTCGGCGGCCCGGTGCCCCTGACCACCGTCGACTGGCGCAGCGCTGCCCTGATCGCGCTGCTGGCGCTGACCATGCAGGCCATCAACGAGATCGGCATGCGCATCTACGTTAGCCTGCGCGGTATGGACCGGGCGCGGATGTTCAGCGGGTTCCAGACGATGATCGAGATCGGTTCGGTGCCGGCCGCCGTTCTGGTGGCGATCGTCTTCGGCCGCATGGAGGTGGCCGTCATCATGATCCTGCTGTTCGTCCTCTCGCTGGGCATGCTGGCGCTGAAGGAGTTCGCGGACATGCGCCAGCGGCTGGAGGCGCTGGTGGAGGAGCGCACCCGCGAACTGAGGGCCAAGACCCTGGAGCTCGAGCGCCAGGCGACCCGGGACAAGCTCACCGGGCTGTTCAACCGGCGCTATGCCGACGGCTTCGTCGACGGCCAGCTCGAGCTCGCCGAACGTCTCGGGCGGCCGCTGGGCGTCGTCCTGGCCGACGTCGACCATTTCAAGCTCATCAACGACACCCATTCACACGCCGTGGGCGACGCGGTGCTGGAGCGGCTGTCGCGACTGCTCGAGTCCCATTGCCGGGAGACCGACATGGTCGCCCGCTACGGCGGAGAGGAGTTCCTGATCTGTCTGCCCGCAACGGACGCGGTTGCGGCCGCCCGCACCGGCGAGGCCATCCGCGCGGCGGTGACGGCGATGGACTGGTCGGATCTGGCGCCGTCGCTCAGGGTGACCGTCAGCATCGGGGTGGCGGCCAGCGGACGGGGAAAAGACCGGGCCGCCGTCCTCGGCCGGGCCGACGCAAACCTGTACCGCGCCAAGCGCGGGGGCAGAGATCGCGTCGTGGGCTGATGCGCCGGGTGCACCATGGCCGTGCAAGATCGGCTCGCATACGTATATACTGCGCCGACAATCACAATACGGGCCGCTGCAGCGGCGGTCCGGACAAGGCGGGAGACCTCACATGGCGATAGCGGATCTCAGTAGCGTACTGAAGATTTTCGGCGGCTCGGAGCCGACCGAGGAAGAGCGGCGCACCCTGTTCAAGGAAGTGCTGTTGATGACCCTCTCCCGCGCCACGAGCGCCGACGCCAATATCGACACGGCCGAGGTGGATACGGTACAGACCATCCTCAAGCGCATGCTGGACGAGGAAATCGACGCCGCCGACATCCGCGTCGCGGCCAAGTCCGAAATCTACGAGAACGCTCCGCTGCCCGACTATCTGTCCAGCGTGGCGAAGAGGCTGCAATCGTCGGAGCGGGTCGCCATCGCCAAGGCGCTTGCCGACGTCATCCACAGCGACTGCCGCATCAGCGAGCGCGAGGTGAATTTCTTCGACATGGTGGCGAAGTCGCTGAAGATCACCCCCGCCGAACTGGCGGGCGTCGTCCCCGGCTAGGAATTCGCCGGGGGCGCCGGCCCGCCGGCGGTCAGCGCCGACCAGAACGCCCGCACCAGCCGGTCGCCGAGCCGCTTGCGGCGCGCGAACAGGCCCACCTGGAACGGCGCCAGCGCGGGCCGGGCCGCCACCTGACGCACCCTGCCGGCCAGCGGGCTGTTCTCCAGCACGATCAGCGGCACGACCCCCACGCCGCCGCCGAGCCCGACCATGCTGACGATGGCCTCGTTGCCGGCCGCCTGGGCCAGCACCCGGGGCCGGATGCCCTTATCCCTGAACCAGCGCTCCACCCGCTCGCGGGCGAGTCCCCGCTCGGGCAATATCATGGGCACCGCGGCCCAGTCGGCGGGCCGCATGCGCGGCTTCAGAAAACCCTCCACGTCCGCGTCGTCCCGGGAGGCGACGAAGACCAGCGGCGAGACGGCCATGGGCTCGAAGGCGAGGGTTGCGGGCAGCCGCTCCGGGCGGGCTCCGATGGCCAGGTCCTCGTCCCCCGCGCGGACCCGGGCGACGGCCTGCTCGGGGTCGCCCGTGTGCACCGTGATCCGTACCCGCCGATGGCGCCGCCGAAACTCGGCCACCGGGTCGTACAGAAAGCTGTAGCTGGCCGTGACCGAGCAGTAGATGCTGATCTCGCCGGTCAGCTCGTCGCCGTCGGCCGCCAGGCCGGCGCGCAGCGCCTCCCACTGCTCCAGTGTCTCGCGGGCCCACACCCTGAAGCGCTCGCCCGCCGGGGTCAGGCTGACGCTGCGGTTGTCACGTTCGAACAAGCGGACGCCGAGTTCCTTCTCCAGGGCGCTGATGATGCGGCTGAGCGTCGACGGGCTCATGTGGCAGGCCGCGCTCGCCCGCCCGTAGTGCAGGGTATCGGCCAGGCTCAGGCAGGCACGCAGGCTGCGGTCGTCCATGCCGGCTCCCGTGTTGCAGAAAACGCAATACAAGATTTTAAATATTTCATTTCAGAAAATACAGCCGTTGCATTATCGTGCCCCCATTCCGTGTAGGAGGGCCTTCAGGCCCGATCCATGGTGGCGGATCGGGCCTGAAGGCCCTCCTACATGCTTTCCAAATCATTACAAGGAGCCCGCCATGAACATCTACTACGACAAGGACTGCGATCTTTCCATCATCCAGGGCATGAAGGTGTCCGTGATCGGCTACGGCTCCCAGGGCCACGCCCATGCCCTGAACCTGCAGGACTCCGGTGTCGACGTCACCGTGGGGCTGCGGCAGGGCTCATCCTCCGTGGCGAAGGCGGAGAAGGCGGGGCTGCGGGTACAGGGCGTGGCCGAGGCCGTCTCCGGTGCCGATCTGGTGATGATGCTGGCGCCGGACGAGTCGATGGCGGCGCTGTACCGGGACCAGGTCGAGCCGAACCTGAAGCAGGGCGCCACCCTCGCGTTCGCCCACGGCTTCGTCATCCATTACAACCAGGTGGTACCGCGCGCGGATCTCGACGTCGTCATGATCGCGCCGAAGGCGCCCGGCCACACGGTGCGCAGCGAGTTCGCGAAGGGCGCCGGCATCCCGGACCTGGTGGCCATTTTCCAGGACGCGAGCGGCCGGGCGAAGGACGTCGCGCTGTCTTATGCCTGCGGCATCGGCGGCGGCCGCACGGCCATCATCGAGACCACCTTCCGCGACGAGACGGAGACCGATCTCTTCGGCGAGCAGACCGTGCTCTGCGGCGGCTGCGTGGAGCTGGTGAAGGCCGGCTTCGAGACGCTGGTGGAGGCGGGCTATGCGCCGGAACTGGCCTACTTCGAGTGCCTGCACGAGCTGAAGCTGATCGTCGACCTGATGTACGAGGGCGGCATCGCCAACATGAACTACTCCATCTCCAACAACGCGGAGTACGGCGAGTACGTCACAGGCAAGGAAGTCATCAACGAGCAGTCCCGGGCCGCGATGCGCAATGCGCTGGAGCGCGTCCAGAGCGGCGAGTACGCCAAGTCGTTCATCGCCGAGGGCGCCATGAACTATCCCTCGATGACCGCCCAGCGGCGCAACACCGAGGCCCATCTCATCGAGACCACCGGCGCACGGCTCCGGGAGATGATGCCCTGGATCACGGCCAACCGGCTGGTGGACCGGGAGAAGAACTGACCCGCAGGCCCGCGCGGCCATCCGGTCCATCCACGGCTGACGCCGCCCCGCGGCGGCGTTACATTGTGGGCAGATCCACCGACCGGAGCGAACGATGGGACATCTGAAGCCGCGCACCGAGCTCGCGACCCACGAGGTCATCAATCAGGCGCCGCCGCTGGAAGGCGTCAACTGCTACGAGACCGACATCGCGCTGAAGGAGGCGGTGAGCCGTAACGGCGCCGCCTGGATGGACGCCGAACTCGGCCGGCTGGGCGCCCGGGTCGGCTCGGCCGAGGTCCAGGACTGGGCGGCCCGGGCGAATGCCAGCCCGCCGGTGCTGAAGGCCTTCGACCGTTACGGCCAGCGCATCGACGAGGCCGATTTCCATCCCGACTACCACCAGCTGATGGCGCTGGGCCTGGAGAGCGGAGTGAGTTCGGTGGCCTGGACCGCGGAGCAGGGCGGCCACGTGGCCCACTCGGCACTGATGTACGTCCTGAGCCAGGCGGACCAGGGCGTATGCTGCCCTTTCTCGATGACCTACGCCTGCATCCCCACGCTGCGTCATCAGCCGGACCTGGCGGCGGAGTGGGAGCCCCGGGTGACGGCGGCAGCCTACGATCCCCGCTGTATCCCGGCCGACGAGAAGCGGGGCGTCACCCTCGGCATGGCGATGACCGAGAAGCAGGGCGGCTCCGACGTGCGGGCCAACACCACCCGCGCCGAGCCCCTGGGCGCGGAGGGCGAGTACGAACTGGTCGGCCACAAGTGGTTCTGCTCGGCGCCGATGAGCGACGGCTTCCTCACGCTGGCGAAGACCGACGGCGGCCTGTCCTGCTTCTTCACGCCGAAGTGGCGCCCGGACGGCACCCGCAACACGATCCAGGTGGTGCGCCTGAAGGACAAGCTGGGCGACCGTTCCAACGCCTCCAGCGAGATCGAGTATCACAACGCCTGGGCGCGGATGGTGGGTGAGGAGGGGCGCGGCGTGCGCACCATCATCGAGATGGTGCAGGGCACGCGCCTGGACTGCATGGTGGGCTCGACGGCGATCATGCGCGCAGCATTGTCACAGGCGCTGT
>CAYQZN010000029.1:0-18192 GCA_964421805.1 uncultured Woeseiaceae bacterium | reverse complement strand
CGCCCTCCAGGCGGGCCGGCGCGACGATGCGCTGCTTGTAGTAGAACAGCCGGTTCTCCGGCGCGTCTTCCAGGTAGCGTCCGTAGGTGAGCTGGTCCTCGAAGATCACCGGGCTGAAGGCGCCGTTGGCCTGCACCGGAATCTGGGCATAGGTGCGCTTGAAGCTGCCGCCCCGATAGCGCATCACGTGGTTCCAGACGAGCTCGATGCCGCTCTCCGGGATCGGGAACGGGAAGTCCGAAGCCAGATTCTCGAGTCCGTTACCGCCGGCGACCAGCTCGACGTCCACGGCCCCCGCTTTCACCTGATCGTAGACCTCCTGGGGATAGCCCGCCGTGCGCCGGGTCTTGTAGACCGGCATCCGGTAGGTGTCCGGATAACGTTTCAGGACGGCGATCTGGCCGGGTGAGAGGTTGTCTTCGTACTCCTGGTAGTTCTGCGCCGTGATGACGAACAGGGGCTCGTCTTCGGGGAAGGGGTCTACCAGCGGTCCGCCAGGCGTGTGATTCGGCGGCGGCTCGGTGAGTCCACCCGTCCACTCCGGGATCGTGCCTGCCTCGTTGCCCGCGCGCTCGGCGCCCATCGGGGTCAGTTCCGGGCCACCCAGACGCGCGGCCTCCTCGGGCGAGACGCCCGCCACGGCGGTTCCGGCCAGCAGGCAGGCTGCGGCCGACACCATGGAGATTGCTGATCTGCGCATTCGTTTCACCATTGCATTCGTTAATTCAAGATATCAGAAAATGATGCCGAAGCTCACGGACAGGAAATCCCGGTCCTTCTGCGTGTTGTAATCGCCACCGCTGAAGTCGGTGTAGGACACGGACGCCGTGTACTTGTTCAGGTAGTCGGCATTCAGGCCGATGCTGAACGCCTTGGAACCCTCGTTGAAGTTCGAGTTCGGCGAATAGCCGTCCACGTCGTGGGCCCAGGCGAAGTTGGGCGTCAGGTTGATGCCCATGAACGCATCGTTGTAGGTCAGCGAACCGCGGATCCGGTAGCCCCAGCTGGTGTCGGTCACGTAGCCGTCGCTCGTGCAATTGGACGCCGTGTAATTCGGCGGGGCAACACCCCCCAAGGGGAATCCTTCTTCGCACGTCAGCGGCAGTGCAACACCAGGCGCCACCGGGATAAGGATCGGTTCGAAGGCGCCGGTGCCGTAGATGGGCGAGCGGCCGTAGCGCAGACCCAGCGTGTCGGAGGGTAGCGAACTCACCCGGTTGCCGCCGACCTCGCCGACCAGCGACAGGCGGTTCGCGCCGAGCACCTGCTCGAAGAACTTCACCACCGTGAACTGCCACTGCATCACGTCGAAGTCGTCCCAGCCCTGCGCGGTCTCGCCCGGCGGCGTTGCGAGCACGCGGGGCGTCACGGGGCTCCAGGGAGCGAGACCCACGGCGGCCTGCAGCAGGTCCACCGTGTTGATCTGCACCGGCGAGTCCGGCCGGTAGCTGACCTCACCGGAGAGCGCGAAGCCGGCGACGTTGGTCGCGAAGCTCGCACCGAAGACCTTCAGGTCCTCCGGATAATCGATGGTGTACTGCGGATTGCCGCCGAAGGGATTGCCCGGGATGAAGGGCGCGAAATCCGGGTTGCCGTCCGGCGGGCCGAGGCTGCCGTCGGGCAGGGTCGGGTTGGCGGACACCACGCCGCTGAAGAACGGCGTGCGGCTGTGCAGCTGCATGTAGTACAGCCCGAACTCGCTGAAGTTCAGGTTCTCGGCGAAGTAGCGGAAGGCCACGCCGAACTGCTTGCCGTCGTCGGGAATGTCGTCCTCGGTGCGGGTGATGAACAGGCCATTGGCGTAGTTCGCCCGGTCGGGCAGCAAGCCGTTCAGCGTCACGCCGTTACAGCCCTGGGCCGCGGGGTCGGTCTGCGAGAAATAGGTGCCGCAGCCGTCGATGACCGTGCGCTCCCACTCGAGCTGGTAGAAAGCCTCGACGCTGAGCGCCGGGGTGATGCCGGCGTTGAACGACACCATGCTCACCGGCAAGAGGCCTTCCTTGATCTCCGCGCCCGGGCGGCGGAAGGCCGACACGTCGACGGGGTTGATCGAGTTGATGCCGTTCTGGATGAACGTGCTCTCGCCCCAGGACAGCACCTGGCGGCCGATGCGGAAGTCCAGCGGCACGTTGTCGAAGATGGTCAGGTCGGCATAGAAGAAGGCGTCCAGCAGCTCGATGCCCGAGGACTTCGCGAAGTCATTGAAGTCCGCGTCGTTCAGCTCCTGGCCGGGGAAGTACTGGTTCAGCAGGTTGCCGTGGGGCCGCGAGCCGTTCTCGAGCTCGTGGTCGTACCAGTACTTGCCGCGCAGGAACACGCCCATGTTCTCGTAGCGGAACTCGAGATCGTGCACGCCCTTCAGAATCAGCGAGTAGATCTTGCCGTCCAGGAAGTTCAGGTTGCCGTCGTCGGCCGTGTTACTGGAGGCAGTGCCACCAGGCCAGTTGCCCGGTGTCACGAGACTCGGATCGATCTCGTCGAGACGCCAGCTGGCGCCGATGGATATCTCGGAGTTGAAGCTCCCCTCGATGTCCCCGATGGTGAACTCGGCTGCCGACGCTGGTGCCGGTAGCGCGAGGACGGACCAGACCAGCGCCAGAAGCACCGGCACAGTTATTCTGTTCATAGGACCCCTCATCGAATCTTTTCAGCTTGTTGTGCTGCCGCTGCGAGCTATCCCCGCGCAGCGTGTCCGACTGAGCGTAGCACCCCCCCCGGCGACCGCCCGTCCGTATGCGGCGCAGGTCACTGACGGGTTTCACCTATATGACGCCGGGGCGCCAGGTGCTAGTCGGCGGCGCTGACGATGCGGCTCCCCCGGACCCGCGCAAGACTTGCACACGAGAATGCATCTGGCAACACCTGTTTGCGCAGGACGTTGGTGGCGCGGGAGAACAGGCCGGCCGCGAGGCGGGGTGCGGGGAGGCCGAGAGAGAGGCTGGCCATGTAGTACTGGTAGACCCCTTCCTTGGCAGCCGCCAGCAACGGGCTCGCCAGCACCGTCCCGCCGGCCACCAGGTACGTATCGAGGTCGCCGAGCGAGATCAGCAATGGTTTGTGCGCCGGCCGGAAGGGCTTAAGCGGACGGCCGCGCAGGTAATGCTGCAGGTTCCAGGCGGCATATTCGCCCATGTCCAGTGCATGGTAGGCCTGCTTGCGCAGCGGCTCGGACAGGCCGGCACAGTCGCCCGCCACGAACAGCGCGGGCGACGCGTCGCTCTGCAGCGTGTCGCGCACGGGCACCCAGCCGCGCCCGTCGGGGATCAGCCCGGACTCCGCCAGGAAGGGCGGCGGAGTCAGGCCTGCCGACCAGATGGCGAGATCCGCCGGGAGACGCTCGCCGGAGGCCAGGACGACGGACTTCGCGGTGAGGCGGGAGACGGCGGCGCCGGTGTGCCAGTGCACCCGCATTCCGGCGCAGCGCGCGCGGACGTCTGCGGCCAGCGCTGGCGGCAGGCCGGGGAGGATCTCCGGCTCGCGCTCGACCACGTGGACGGTCAGACCCTGCTCGTCACGGTGGCGGCGCAATATCTCTCCCAGGGCCTCGATGCCGGAGACGCCGCCGCCGATGACAACCACCGAAGCACGGCCACGCCCGGCAATCGCCGTCAGCCGCTCGCCGATGACGGCGGCATCGCCGGCATGGCGGAAGTCGACGGCATGCTGCGCGGCGCCGGTTACGCCGCCGCGCGCCCTGATCCCGCCGGGGGCGAGCAGGCAGGCGTCGTAGTCCAGCGATGCGCCGGACGCGGTATGGACCCGGCGGGCGCCGGCGTCGAGGCGATCCACGGCGTCCTGCATGAAACGGTGCCCGGCATTCTCCACCAGAGCGCGGCTGTCGAGCAGGACGTCCCGGCGGTTCTTCACGCCGGAGAGAATCTCGTGGATATTCGGCGTCCACTCGAACGCGGCCCGCGGGTCGACCACGGTCACCGCATAACGCCGGGAAATCGCGGTGGCGGCAACCAGCCCCGCAAAGCCCGCGCCGACGACGACGATGCGCCGCCTCCTCAACACGGCCGGCCCCCCGGCGTGACATTCCGGCGCCGCATCACAGCCGGTACCCGCCGACCGGACTGCGGTTGCCCGGTTTGCCCAGCACCATCTGGACGTCGCCGATGGCGCGCTCGCGGAAGCCGCCTTCGCAATAGCAGAGGTAGTACTCCCACATGCGAATGAACACGTCGGAATAGCCCAGTTCGCGCACCGCGGGCAGGTTCGCCATGAAGCGCCGGCGCCATTCGGCCAGCGTGCGGGCGTAGTCGAAGCCGATCTCCTGCAGGTCGCAGAGCCTGAGCGTCGTCGCCCGGCTCATGATGTCGAGCATCGCCGTGACGGAGGGCAGGCCGCCACCGGGGAAGATGTAGCGCTTTATGAAATCCACCGAGCGGCGGGCGTGCTCGTAGTTCTGGTCGGCAATGGTAATCGTCTGCAGCACCATCAGCCCGTCCTCGGCGAGCAGGTCGTCGACCTTGCGGAAGTAGGTCTCGAAGTACTCGTGGCCGACCGCCTCCAGCATCTCGACGGAGACGATCCGGTCCCAGGTACCGTCGAGATCGCGGTAGTCGCAGAGCCTGGCGTCGACCCGGTCGGCGACGCCCTCCGCCTCCGCGCGCCGCCGCACCGCTGCCAACTGGTTGTCCGACAGGGTCACCGTGGTGACCCGGCAGCCGTGCTCCTTCGCCGCGTGGACGGCCAGCGCGCCCCAGCCGCTGCCGATCTCCAGCAGTCGGTGCCCGGGGGCGAGATGCAGTTTCTCGCAGAGCAGCCGGATCTTGTTGCGCGAAGCCTCCTCCAGCGTCGTGTGCTGCTCGTCGAAAACGGCCGCCGAGTACATCATGGTGTCGTCCAGGAACAGTCGGAACAGGTCGTCGCCCAGGTCGTAATGGGCCTGGATGTTGCGCCGGCTGCCGCGGCGGGTGTTCCGGTTCAGCCGGTGCGCCAGCCGGAATACCGGGTGCAGCAGCCGTGCGGCACCACTGTCCATGCTCTCCAGCACGTCCCGGTTCACCAGGAACAGCCTGACTACGCCGGTCAGATCGTCGGTCTTCCACCAGCCGCGCATGTAGGCCTCGCCGGCGCCGAGCGCGCCGCCAAGCGCGATCTCCGCCCAGGCCCGCGGGTCCGTGATGTCCACCGTCACATCCAGCGGCCAGCGCTCCGACGCCATGCCGAAGCGATGCTCGCGCCCGCCTTCGCGCACGACCATGCGGCCGCGCCGGACGCTGTTCAGTCGGCCGAGGAGACCCCGGCGGGCCAGGGAGTCGCTCCACGGCAGTTTCCGCTCCCGGCGTTCTCTGGCGGCGATGGCGATGTCGTGGTGTCTCATCGGTGCGTGACGTTCTTGAAGTTTCGGGCCTGAAGGCTTTCGGTGTCGGGCCTGAAGGCCCTCCTACAACGGTTTTCCGGGGTGCGGGACGTAGCGCGCCCGCTTCAGCCACAGACGCAGCGCCTCCCAGTGGATGCCCGCCACGACTTTCAGCGTCATGAAAGGATAGCGCAACAGGGCCAGTGCAAGCTCGCGGCCGTTCAGCGGCCGGCGGCGCAGCACCATCGACGCCTGCAGGCGCAGCTCGCCGTCCTGGAAGTCGTTCATGGCCACGGACAGCATCTCGCCCGGGCGCGAGAAGTAGCACTGGTAGCGCATGTCCATCGGCAGGAACGGCGAGACGTGGAAGTCCTTGTCGAAACCGGCGCGGCGGCCGCCGGCGGCGGGGCGCAGGGAGTCGCCGGCCAGCACGTAACAGTGCTGCTCGCCCCAGGGTGTGTTGTTCACCTCCAGCACCACTGCCTCAATCTCGTCTCCGCCCTCGTCCATGCAGTAATAGATGCTGACCGGATTGAAGGAATGACCGAAGTAGGCGAGATGAGACAGCAGGAAGATGCGTCCTGCCGGCCGGCGGCCGGTGCGCGAGGCGACGAGTTCGCGCACGCACTCGTCCAGGGGCCGCGACGGATCGCCGACATGGTCGGCCCGCCGGAAACCCACCGGGGCATAGCGTCGCGCCGACCACAGCAGCAGGCGCCCGCGCAGCCGGTCCAGCTCCTCCAGGTCCAGGAACATCATGAACAGGCGGTAGCGGAAGTCGTGCTCCGGCGTCCCGTGGCGGCGGTGCCTAACCCACCCGCGATAGATACAGCTCTGCATCGCTCATCTGCTCCCGGCGGCTGCCGTACACGTCCTCGACCGCCGCCAGCGCGCTCTGCACGCCGTCCTCGTGGAAGCCGAAACCCCAGTAGGCGCCGCAGTAGGCCGTCCGATTGACGCCGCTGATCTCCCGCCGCCGTCCCCGGGCCTCGACCGAGGGGACGTCGTACACCGGATGATCGTAACCGATGCGCCGGATGATCCGGGCCGGATCGATGTCGGCAGTGCGGTTCAGGGTCACCAGATACTGGGTCTCCGTCGGCAGAGACTGCAGGATGTTCATGCTGTAGGTTACCGCAACCCGGCGCTGCGCCTGCCCGGACCGATGGTAGTTCCAGGCCGCCCACGCCCGCCGCCGCCGCGGCAGGAGGCGGGCATCGGTGTGCAGAACCGCCTCGTTCGGCTGATAGCCGATCGCGCCGAGCACCTCGCGCTCCGCGTCGCTCGGATCCGCGAGCACGGCCAGCGCCTGGTCGCTGTGGCAGGCGAGCACCGCATAGTCGAAGCGCTCGGACGCCCCTTCCTGCGGTGTCACCGTCACGCCGTCGCGATCCCGGGCGATGCTCTGCACCGGCGTCGCCAGCCGGACGCTGTCGGCATACGGGCGCATCAGGGGCTCGAGGTATTGCCGCGAGCCGCCCCGAATGACGCGCCATTGCGGCCGGTCCGACAACCGCATGAGGCCGTGGTGGTCGAAGAAGCGGGCGAGATAGGCGAGCGGGAACTCCCCCACACGCTCCGGCGAGGCCGACCAGATGGCCGCGGCCATGGGCAGCAGGTACTGCTCGCGGAACGCCGCAGAGTAACCGTTGTACTCGAGATACTCGCCGACGGTCAGCTCTTCGCCCTGCGGCGCCGGCGAGCGGGCGAGCGCCGTGCCCTCTTCATTGAAGCGCAGGATGTCTCGCAGCATGCGGTAGAAGCCGGGGCGCAGCAGATTACGGCGCTGGGCGAAAATCCCGTTCATGGAGCTGCCGCAGTACTCGAGACCGCTGCGCTCGCATTGCACGCTGAAGCTCATGGCGGTGGGCTGGCTCTCCACGCCGAGCTCGGCCAGCAGCTTCACGAACTCCGGGTAATTGCGCTCGTTGTAGACGATGAATCCGGTGTCGATCGCCAGCGGCCCCTCGGGCGCATCCACGTCCACTGTATGCGTGTGCCCGCCGGGCCGGTCCGCGGCCTCGAACACCACCACCTCGTGATCGGCGGCAAGCCCGCGTGCCGCGACCAGCCCGGAAACGCCCGCACCGATGACCGCTATCCTCATGTCCTGCGTCGCCCTCTCAACATATACAACGATCGAACCGGCCCGACCCGCCACACGCCCGTGCGGCGTGCAGGGGAGTGTTTCGTGCCGTTGCGGGCTTCGGATGCAGGTAGCGGCGCTGCTACCATGAGCGGATACGCCGAAATCACACCATGACAGGAGAAACGAGCGATGGCGCTGACAGAATCCCGCATGCTCCCGCTGGGCACCGAGGCCCCGGCCTTCACCCTGCCGGATTGCGAGGGGGCCGAGCACTCGCTGGCGGATGCCGCGGACGCGCCGGCCGTGCTGGTCATGTTCATCTGCAACCACTGCCCCTACGTCAAGCACGTGCGCGCCGAACTCGCCCGCCTGGCAAGGGACTACACACTGCGCGACGTCGCGGTGTTCGGCATCAACAGCAACGACGCCTCCACGCACCCGGACGACAGCCCCGCGAAGATGCGCGCGGAGGCGGCCGAGTGGGACTACAGCTTCCCCTACCTGGTGGACGAGGATCAGTCGGTGGCGAAGGCCTACGGCGCCGCGTGCACGCCGGATTTCTTCGTCTTCGGCGCCGACCGGCGCCTGGCCTACCGGGGCCAGCTGGACGACAGCCGCCCCGGCAACGACGAGCCGGTGACCGGCGCCGATCTGCGCGCCGCACTGGACGCCGTGCTGGAGGGCCGGGCGGTGCCCGAGCCGCAGAAGCCGAGCATCGGCTGCAACATAAAGTGGAAGCCGGGCAACGAGCCCGATTGATCCCTCCGACCGGGCCTCAGTCGGCTGCCGGAGCGTCGGCACCCCGCATCAGTTTGATCTCCAGCGGGCTCGTCGTGTCCAGGTGCACGTCGCGCTGCGGGAAGGCGATCACGATGCCCGCCTCGTTGAACTTGCGGTTGATGGCCCGGTGCAGGTCCGTGCTGGTCTCCAGGCGCACGTCCAGTGCCGGCACGAAGCAGCGCAGACCCAGATTCAGCGAGTTGTCGCCGAAGGACTCGAACGTCACCAGCGGCGCCGGATCGTCCAGCACCTTTGGATGCTCGCGGGCCGCCTCCTCGATCAGTACCAGCGCCTTCTCGACGTCGCTGCCGTAGGCCACGCCCACCATGAAGTAGATGCGGATGATCTCGTCCGAGAGCGACCAGTTCAGCACGCGGCCGGTGATGAACTCCTTGTTCGGCACCAGCAGCTCCTGCCGGTCCCAGGTGCGGATGGTCGTCGCCCGGATCTGCACCCGGGTGACCGCGCCGCTGGTATCACCGACCGTGACGATATCGCCGACCCGCACCGGTCTCTCCATCAGGATGATCAGTCCGCTGATGAAGTTGGCGACGATCTCCTGCAGACCGAAACCGATGCCCACACCCAGCGCGGCCACCAGCCACTGCAGCTTCGACCAGTCCACGCCGATGGTGGCCAGCACAAAGGTGAGGCCGATACCGGCGATGCTGTAGCGCGCGAGCGTGGCGAAGGCGAGCCGGCTGCCCGGTGTCACCGAGGGACGCTGGCGCAGCACGATCTCCAGCAGGGAAGGAACGGTGCGGGCGCCGACCACGGTCAGCAGGACGGCGAGCGCTGCGGCGAGGATATCCATGAGCGTGACCGCCCGGATCCGTTCCTCGGCGCCGACCTGCTGCACGGACTGCCACAGGGTGATATCGCTGAAGGCGCCCAGCGCCGGCAGCAGCCCGGACCAGATGCCGCCGAAGCCGAGGAACGCAGTCACCGCCAGGGCCACGTTGACGAGCTTGCGGGTATCGGTGTCGAGCGAGCCGATGTCCAGCGGAGTATCGCCTGCGACCGCCGCCGACTCGTCGGATGCCGCGGGCACGCTGCCCTCCGCCTCCCGCGCCATGCGGGCGGCGTCGCGCCGCTGCAGCGCCTCTCGCAGAAGCAGGCGCCGGCGCATGACCAGCAGCCAGCGCACCACCAGCTCGCGCAGCAGGACCAGCCCGAACACCAGCCACAGGGTGTTGATCAGCTTGCCGAGCAGAGTGCCGGCCGAATACAGGAAGCCAGCCAGCGCCATCAGACCCAGAGCGGCGGGCAGCGCCAGCGACAGCAGCAGCCAGAACCAGGGCCATGAGAGCACCGGCTCGTCGCCGCCATGGCGCTGCAGCGCCCGCAGGATGCCGCGGAGTGGCACCAGCAGGCGATAGAGGAACACCATCAGCCCGCCGATCAGGAGCAGGAAAACGACCTGGATCAGGGCACCGACGGCCGCGGGCTGTTGGAGTCCCGTCGCTGCCACCAGCACGAAGCCCGGCACGAGCAGCGTGACCATCAGCTGATCCATCTGCCGGCGAAGACGCGCGAGCCCCTCAGGGGCCCAGCGGAAATGGCCCTCTGCCACGCCGCCCGGCGTGCACAGGATCCGGAATGCCCGCAGGAAGAACAGCAGCGGAGTGATCTGCAGCAATGCGGTGCCCACGGCCCGGGATGCCGGCGTCGCCTGCCACGACACGCTGAGCTCGTAACCGGTGACCCCCGTGAACAGGGGCCAGGGCAGCGTCATCACCAGCGTAATGCCGAACGCCCGCAGGGTGCTCGCGAACGTATCCTCCGACGGCTTGCCGACCTTCGCGGCGCTCGCCCTGAGCGCGGCGCGCAGCGCGCCGAGACGCCACCAGAAGATCAATAGCACGAGCACGGCGAGCATCTGCAGCGGCGAGCGCGTGAGGCGCAGCAGGAACACCTCGGCGCTATCCACCCATTGCCCGGGCGCCAGGACGGCGGCGAGTTCCCCGGGCAGGGCCAGCAGGCCGGCCGGCCCCAGCATCGGGCGGTTGCGCACCCACATCAGACGCTCGGAGAGGAAATCCCGGTATTCCTGTACCAGGCGATAGAGCTGGGACTCGGTGTACTCGTACTCGGACAGCAGCCGGATGTAGTCGTCGTTCACCTCGGCCAGCTGCCGGAGCAGATCCTGACGAACGCCGGCCAGCCGGCCGAGCGGTCCGCGCAACGTCGCGGCTGCCGCCGGCGGGACGTCCTGCAGGAGTTCTTCCACCCGCGCCTCCACGTCGCGGTACTGCTGCAGCGCCTCCTCCAGCCGGATGTCGCGCAGGCCGGCCTCCGCGATCCTTTCCTCCCGTTCGCGGGAATCGCGGCGATAGTCGGCCAGCGCCGGCAGGTCGCGCCGCTCCTCACCCAGATAGCGCCCCATCGCCGGGCTGACCCCGGCCACTTCCAGCTTCTGGCGCGCGTTCTGGAAGCGACGCTGCAGCGATTGCAGCCGCGCCCGGGCCCGCTCGTCGTCTGCCGTCAGCTGCTCCAGGCGCCGGGTCAGCTCCTCGAGCTCCTCCGCGAGCGCGAGGTTGCCTTCCAGCAGCTCCCGGGCCAGGGCGTGGTCCGCGGCCTCGCCCAGTTCGCCGGCGCCGATCTCGGCTATCACCCGCGCCGTCTCGCTTCGCCGCCGCTCGCCCAGCGCCGACTGCAATTCCCGGACCCGCGCCTGGGCGACCTCCAGCGTGCGGCGGGACTCGTCGCGCTGGGCCTCCAGCAGCTCCACTCTCATAGGCTGACTGAGGAGTTCCTGGTCGAGCCTGCGGGCCTCCTCCCCCAGCGCGCGGGCCGCGGACTGCCGTGCCCAGGCGCGGGCCTCGGTAACGATGTCGCTCTCGCCGGGGGGTGCGGCCTGGGTCATCCGGGCCGCGACGTCTCTGGCCTCCTGGGCGACAGCCGCCTGCCTCTGGCGCACCGCCTGGGGCCGGGCCTGCGCCGCGGCCAGGCTCTGCTCCAGCTCGGCCAGCCTCGCCTGGGCCGCGGCCACCACGGCACGCTCCTGCTGCAGGCGCTGCTCGATCTCCCGCGCCGGCGCGTCCTCGCCAACGTCCAGGCCGGCCAGCGGGTCGCGGCCGACGGCCGCGGCGAGCGACCGGCGTATCTCCTCGGTCTGCCGGGGCGCGCTCACCCGCGCCTGCTCGAAACGCGCCGACGCCTGCCGGTGCGCCGCTGCGGCCTCGAGGTTTGCGAGTGCGCGACGGTACAGCTCCGTGGCCGCCGTCTTCGTCTCGTCGTCGTAGGCCGCCGAAGCCTGCACCTGCTCCAGGCGCGACTCGATCAGGGCCGCGGTGATTTCCGCGGCCGGCACATCCGCCGCCCCCTGGGCGTGCGACACCGTGGCCGCAAACAGGCCGGTCACGGCCAGGAGGACGGCACCGGCCGCGCCGATACAGCCGCGGACCGGCGGCCGACGTGCCGCTATCGCCCGCACATGCGTAACACGCACAATGGCCTCCGCTCGCTGCCCCCAATAGTATGGCGCGTATGATCGCACGCGGCCTCGCTCTCGCACTACTGCTCGCGCTCGCGGCGACCGGCCTGGGCGAGGAGCTTCCCGTCGCCCGCGTCGGCGTCGTGCTGGACGGTCCGTTCAGCCGGCCGATATTCAGCCGCGAGCGGGTCCGCGAAGAAATCGCCGCGCTGCTGGAGGGAGAATGGCGGCTCGAGATGGGGGCAGAGACCACCCGGCTCGGCGACTGGACCCTGGCCGGCGCGCGCGAGGCGCTCGAGGCACAGCTGGCCGACGAGCGCATCGACGTGGTGATCACCCTCGGCGTCCTTGCCAGCCAGGCGGCCGCCCACATCGACGCGCTGCCGAAACCGGTGGTGGCCGCCATCGTGGCGGACCCGGAGCTGCAGGGCTTCCCGCTGGCGGACGGCGCCAGCGGGAAGCCGAATTTCAGCTACCTGACCGACTTCCGCAGCATCGGCGAGCAGGTGCGCAGCTTCCGCCGCGCCGTCGAGTTCGACGATCTCGCCATCCTCGTCGATGCCGACATCCTGACGGCGATGCCGCGCCTGCGCCGCGAAAAAGAAGCGGAGATCGAGCAGCGCTTCGGCATCCGGGTCGAGATCGTGCCGGCGGGCCCCGCACCCGAGTCCGTGCTCGACCGGCTGGCAGACGCCGACGCCGTCTACGTGACGCCGCTGCTGCGCTTCAGTGCGGACGACGTGCGTCGGCTTGCCGACCGGCTGATCGCCATGGAGCTGCCCTCTTTCTCCATGCTGGGCGGCCAGGAACTGGACCACGGCCTGCTGATGAGTCTCGGCGGTGGCGAGCAGGCCGATATCGCCGCCGCACGGCGGATCGCGCTCAATGTCCAGCGCATCCTGCTCGGCGACGACCCCGCCGCGATCCCGGTGGCGCTGAACCACGTGCAGCGGCTGACCATCAACATGGCCGTAGCGGACCGTCTGGGCTACGAGCCGGACTTCTCCGTCATGGCCGACGCCCGCCTGCTGAACCCGCAGCCCGGCCAGTGGGGAGAGCGGGTCTCCTTCACCGAGGCGCTGGCCATTGCGGTGCGGCGCAATCGCCGTCTGCAGGCGGCGGCCTATGGCCCCGAACTCGCCGCCACCGAACTCGATTCGGCGCGCTCCCGGCTGCTGCCGCAGCTGGGCCTGGAGGCGGGCCGCACCCACATCGATGCCGACCGGGCACTGCTGCAGCCGGAGCGCAGCACCGACCTGCAGCTGAGCGCTCGCCAGGTCGTCTACTCGGACGACGCAGTGGCCGACTGGCGGGCCGCCGGCCGGCAGGTCGACGCCAGCATCCTCGACTACCGCGCGCGGGAACTCGACGTCATGCGGTCTGCCGGCGAGGCCTACCTGCAGGTGCTGCGTACCCGCGCCATCTACGAAGTGCGCCAGGCCAACCTGGATATCACCCGGGAGAATCTGCAGCTGGCCCGGGTGCGGGAGTCCATCGGCTACTCCGGCCGGGCCGACGTGCTGCGCTGGGAGAGCCGTCTGGCCACGGATCGGGTGGACCTGATCGACGCGGAGCGCGCGCTGGACCAGGCTGGCGTGCGCCTGGGCCAGCTACTCGGCGCCTCGCAGAAAGAGCCGCCCCGGCCGGCAGAGGACAGCGTGGACACCACGCTGGGGTACTTCCGCTCCGAGCGCTTCGGCCGCCTCATCGACTCCCGGAGCGCATGGGACCGGTTCCGCGCGTTCCTGGTCCGCGAAGCACTGGAGCGCTCCCCGGAGCTGGGCGGCCTGGACGAGCGCATCGCCGCCGGGGAGCGCCAGCGCCTCGCCGCCCGCCGCAAGTTCTACGTGCCGGAGATCGCGCTGCAGGCCGGGGCAGGAGAGCGCATCCAGGCCAGCGGCGCAGGCTCCGGTTCGTCGCTGTTCCAGGGCCTCATCCAGCAGGACGACCGCTCCTGGAACGTCGCTCTGACCGCCTCCTGGCCGATCTTCAGCGGCGGCGCCCTGCGGGCGCGGTTGTCGACCGCCGAACTGGAACTCGCCCGGTTGCGGGCCGAGCGGATCGCGGCGGAAGAGGACATCGAGGCACGGATGCGCCTGGCGCTGCATGCGACCGGCGCCTCGTTCCAGTCCATCGGCCTCACCGAGGAAGCCGCCCGCGCGGCGCGGGAAAACCTGGACATCGTCGCCGACGCGTACGGCCGCGGTGCAGCTTCCATCACGGACCTGCTTGAGGCCCAGGACGCCCTGCTCGATGCGGAACTGGGCACGGAGAACGCCCGCTTCCGCTACCTCATCGACCTGATGGACGTGCTGCGGGCCACGGCGGATTTCCGCCTGGTGCTGGAGCCGGCCTATCGGGAGGAATTCCTGCGCCGCGCGCTGGCGTTCGTCGAAGACGGCGGCAGCGACGGAGGGAGCGCTCATGAAGAGAACTGATTTGCTGTCGGCGGCCGTGGCCGCCACCGCCCTGGCCCTGCTCGCCGCCTGCGAGGCGAAGCCCCCGCCCGCAGAGCCGGAGGTGCGGCCGGTGCGCTACAGCCGCGTCATGGCGGCGGGCACGCAGGAGGCGGAGACCTTCTCCGGCGTCGCCCAGGCCGAGATGGAGACCGACCTCTCCTTCAAAGTGAGCGGAACACTCATAGAAATGCCCGTGGCGCTCGGCGACCGGCTGGACGCCGGGGCGCTGATCGGCCGGCTCGACCCCACCGACTACCGGGTGCGGCTGGAGGAAGCCGAGGCAGGACTGGCCCAGGCCCGCGCCCAGGAGCGCAACGCGGCAGCCAGTTACGAGCGCGTGCGCGGCCTGTACGAGAACCGCAACGCCTCCCGCAGCGACCTGGACAGCGCCCGCGCCGCCTTCGAATCCGCCCGGGCCTCCGTGAACGCGGCGCGGCAAAAACTCGAGGCGGCACGGCTGCAGCTCTCCTACACCCGCCTGTACTCGCCCGCCGACTGCACCGCGGCCAGACTCGTGGCCGAGGTCAATCAGAACGTGCAGGCCGGCCAGCCGATCGCCCGGGTGAACTGCGGCGATTGCGCGGAGGTGGTCGTCAACGTACCCGAGACCTACATCGAACGCATTCGCAGCGGCATGGAGGCGACGGTGTCCATCGACGCCGTCGACCTGCAGGAGATACCCGGCACGGTCTCGGAGGTGGGCGTGGCCACCGGCCCCCGCGGCGCGACTTATCCGGTGACCATCGCCCTCGGCGGCGGCTGCGGAGTCGTGCGCTCCGGCATGGCGGCCGAGGCGAAACTGCTGCTGCCCGCCACCGGCGACCGGGGCGAGCTGATGGTGCCCACGGTGGCGGTCGGCGAGGACCGGCAGGGACGATTCGTCTTCGTGCTGGAGGCTGCCGGAGACGGATCCGGCCATTACACGGCGCGCCGCCGCGCCGTCGAGACCGGCCGCCCGGACCCGGACGGCATGGTGATCACCCGCGGCCTGTCTGCGGATGAACTCGTGGTCACCGCCGGCGTGCGCCGCATCGCCGACGGCCAGAAGGTACGCCTGCTGGACCGGGACTGATGCTCGATATCACCCGCATCGCGCTCGAGAAGCGGCGCATCACGGTCGTCTCGCTGCTGATCCTGTTCGTCGCCGGCGGCCTCGCCTACCGCGAGATGCCGCGGGCGGAGGATCCGGGCTTCATCGTGCGCACGGCGATGGTGCAGACCGTCTTCCCCGGCGCGAGTCCCGAGCGGGTGGAGATGCTGGTCACGGACAAGCTCGAGCGGGTGATCCAGGAGATGCCGGAGCTGGACACGGTGCGCAGCAGCTCCAAGGTGGGCGTCTCCGTGATCTACGTGGACATCCGCGAGGAATACAAGGAGATGCAGCCGATCTGGGACGACCTGCGCCGCAAGGTGGAGCGGGTGGCGCCGGACCTGCCCGACGGCGTGCGCGGCCCGTTCGTCAACGACGAGTTCGGCGACGTCTACGGCATCCAGATCGCGGTCACCGGCGACGGCTACAGCTACCGGGAACTGGAGGAAGTGGCCGACGAGGTGCGCGACGAGCTGCTGCTGATTCCCGACGCCGCCAAGGTGGAGGTGGCGGGCGCGCAGGAGGAGCGCATCTTCGGCGAGTTCGACAACACCGTGCTGTCGGAATACGGGCTCTCCCCGCTGCAACTGCGCGAGGCCCTGGAGGCCCGCAATATCGTGCTGCCCGGCGGCGACATCACCACCGAATACGAGAAGATCGTGCTCGAGCCGAGCGGCAGCTTCGCCTCGGTGGACGACATCCGCAACACCCTGATCCGCATCCCGACCAGCGGCGAGATCGTGCGCCTGTCCGACGTGCTCGAGATCCGCCGCGGCTACATCGACCCGCCCGACCAGCGGGTGCGCTACAACGCCGAGCCCAGCCTGATACTGGCCGTCTCCATGCGCGAGGGCGGCAACATCATCGAGCTCGGCCGCTCGGTCCGGCAGGCCCTGACGCGGGTGCGCGGCAATTATCCCATCGGCCTCGAGCTGGACGTGCTCCAGTTCCAGCCGCAGGTGGTAGAGGACAAGATCGACGACTTCGTCTCCAACCTGGTGCAGGCCGTCCTCGTCGTCGGCCTGGTCATGCTGGCTTTCCTCGGCGTGCGCACCGGCCTGGTGGTGGCCAGCCTGGTGCCGGCCGCCATCCTGTCCAGCTTCGCGCTCATGGGATTGTTCGATATCGGCCTCGACCAGGTGTCGCTGGCCGCGCTGATCATCGCGCTCGGGATGCTGGTGGACAATGCCATCGTCATGTCCGAGTCCATCATGGTGCGCATGCGCGACGGCGAGGACGGCAAGACCGCGGCGCTGGCCTCGGCCCGCGAGCTGCGCCTGCCGCTGCTGATCTCCTCCCTCACCACCTCCGCCGCGTTCCTGCCGATCTACCTGGCCGAGTCGTCCACCGGCGAGTACACGGCGCCGCTGTTCAAGGTCGTGACGATCACCCTGCTCTCCTCCTGGGTGATGGCGCTGACGCTGATACCGCTGCTGTGCATCACGTTCCTGCAGGTCGGAGAACGGGATCCGGACGCGGCGGACGGGCCGGCGATGCGCCGCTACGATGCCGCGCTGCGCGCCGTCCTGGCGCGCCCGGGGATGACGCTCGCCGCCGTCGCCGCCGTATTCGCCCTGTCGCTGTACGCGCTGCGCTGGGTGCCGGACATCTTCTTCCCGGCAAACGACCGGACCACGTTCACCGCGGAGCTGGAGCTGCCGGTGGGCTCGCCGATCGAGGCGACGGACGCCATGACGGCGGAACTCGAGTCGTTCATCGCCACGGAACTCGCCGACAGCGAGGAGCGGGACGGCATCGAGCAGTGGGCGGCTTTCGTCGGCGAAGGCGCGCCGCGATTCATATTGTCCTACAGCCCCGAGCCGCCCAATCCGAGTTATGCGCTGATCCTCGGCCACACCGGCGAGCGCACCACCATCGACCGGCTGGTGGTGCCGGAGATCGAGTCCTTCGTGCTGGAACGCTTCCCGCCCGCGAAGGTCACGGTGCGGCCCCTGCCGATGGGCGAGCCCGCCTGGCCGCCGATTGCCATCCGCCTGAAGGGACGCGACACGGAGACGCTGTTCGCGCTGCTGGACGAGGTCAAGGCGAGGCTGCGCGAGACGCCGGGCGCCGCCCAGGTCACCGACGACTGGGGCGCCCGCACCAAGAAGGTGGAGGTGCGCATCGACGAGACCCGGGCCCAGCAGGCCGGCGTCACCAACCAGGATGTCGCCATCGCCATGCAGACATACCTCTCGGGACTGGAGACGACGGAGTTCCGGGAAGAAGACGACCTGATCCCGATCGTGCTGCGCTCTGCGGGCGAGGAGCGGCTCGACCCCGATCGCATCGGCAACATCGCCGTCTATGCCCACGGCGGCTCGCGCACCGTGCCGCTGAGCCAGGTGGCCGTGCCGGAGATCGTCTGGCAGCCTGGGGTGATCAAGCGGCGCGACCGTCAGCGCACCATGACCGCGGAGGCGCTGCTGGAGCCCGGCTACACCTCCAGCGAGGTCATCGAGAGCATCGAGCCGTGGCTGCGGGAGGCATCCGCCGACTGGCCGTACGGGGTGAGCTGGAGCCTGGGCGGCGAGGCGGAGACTTCCGCCGACGCCAACGCCTCCATCATGGAGAAGCTGCCGTTCGCCGTCATGCTCATCGTGCTGCTGCTGGTGCTGCAGTTCGACTCGGTGCGCAAGCCCGCCATCATCCTCACCACTATCCCGCTGGCCTTCATCGGCGTGATCGCGGGGCTGCTGATCGCGCGCTCCTACTTCGGCTTCATGACCCTGCTCGGCGTGATATCGCTGGCCGGCATCGTCATCAACAACGCCATCGTCCTGCTCGACCGGATCCGGATCGAGCAGGAAGAGAACGGCCTCGGCGAGGCGGAGGCCGTGGTCGCTGCGGCGCGCCAGCGCGCCCGCCCGATACTCCTGACCGCGGCCACGACGATCGGCGGACTGATTCCTCTGTGGATCGGCGGCGGGCCCATGTGGGAGCCGATGGCCATCGCCATCATCTTCGGCCTGGCCTTCGCCACGGTGCTGACGCTCGGCGTGGTGCCGGTGCTCTACCGGGTGCTGTACC
>CAYQZN010000028.1:0-18327 GCA_964421805.1 uncultured Woeseiaceae bacterium | reverse complement strand
CCATGGAGTGTCTCGGCGGCGCCGGCTACGTGGAGGAGTCGCCGATGCCGCGCTATTTCCGCCAGTCGCCGCTGAACAGCATCTGGGAAGGATCCGGCAACGTGATCGCGCTGGATACCCTGCGTGCCATCCAGCGCGACCCGGGCGCACTGGAAGCATTGTTCGCGGAACTGGACGAGGCGCGCGGCGCGGACCGCCACCTCGACGGCCTGATCCATACGGTGACGACGCTGAACGTGAAGGAGGCGCTGGGCGAAGCCACGGCCCGGCATTTCGTCGAGTCGCTGGCGCTCGCGTTCCAGGGGGCAGTGCTCTTCCGCGCGGCGCCGCCGATCGTGGCCGAGGGCTTCGCGGCCACGCGCCTGCGCTCCGAACGTGGCTATACCTGGGGTGCGTTTGCGCCGGGGCTGGAACTCGATGCGCGCGGGCTGATCGAGCGTGCGTCGCCCCTCAGTGCGTGACATGAGTGCCTGACACGAGTGCCTGGAGTGAGCACCTGATACGCGGCCCACTGCCGTGTTATGTTGATAGGCAGCGCCAGGGCCGGCACGCAGTGCCGAGGCGCTTTGTTGCACCGCGACACAGGGAGTCTGCCATGGCGACGGACATCGGACCGAACATGGGGTCGGACACGGGACCGGAAATGGAAGCAGGGCCGCTCAGCTGGCGGCAGGACGGTAACGGAGCACTCACGGAGATCCCCCTCGCGCGGGTCACCCGGCGTGACGTACTCGCCGGCATCGCGGCGGGCACGGGCTTCGCGTTCGCGCTGTCGCTGACGGGCCGTGCGCGAGCCGACCAGACGGCCGGCGGCCTCGGCGACGTGCGGGGCGGAGATGCCACGCCGAGCCTCTTCATCAGCATCGAGAAAGACGGCACGGTGAAGCTGACCTGCCACCGCTCCGAGATGGGCCAGCAGACCTGGACAGCGATGGCCCAGATCATGGCGGACGAGCTGGAGGCCGACTGGAGCCGCATCCGGATCGTTCAGGCTATCGGCCACCCGAAATACGGCGACCAGAACACCGACGGTTCGCGTTCCGTGCGGCGCAACCTCACCCGCCTGCGTTATGCGGGCGCCGGCATGCGTCACATGCTGGAGACCGCGGCTGCCGACCGCTGGAGCGTGCCGGCCGAAGAGTGCACCGCCCAGCTGCACCAGGTGGTGCACGGGCCCAGCGGGCGCACCCTCGGCTACGGCGAGCTGGCCGCGGACGCCGCCGGTCTCGACGTTCCCGGCAAGGACGCCGTCCAGCTGAAGGAGCGCAGCGACTGGCGCTACATCGGCAAGGACATCGCGTCCCTGACGGTGCCCGACATCGTGGTCGGCAAGGGCACCTTCGGCATCGACGTGCAGGTGCCCGACATGGTCTACGCGGTCATCGCCAGGCCGCCGGTGGTGTTCGGCAGCGTCAAGAGCGTGAACGACGAGAAGGCGCTCGAGGTGCCCGGCGTGCTGCGTACCGTGCGGCTGGATTCGCCCGAACCGCCGGCGGTCTTCAAGCCCCTCGGCGGCGTCGCGGTGATCGCCGACAACACCTGGTCCGCCCTGCAGGGCCGCGAGGCACTGGAGATCGAATGGGAGGCGGGCCCGAACGGCGACTACGACTCCGACGCGTTCCGCGAACAGCTGCTGGAGACCGCGCGCAAGCCCGGTCAGGTGCGGCGCAGCCGGGGCGACGTGCAGAAGGCGCTCGATGCCGCGGCGAAGCGGGTATCCGCCGACTACTACGTGCCGCACCTGTCCCAGGCACCGATGGAGCCGCCGGCGGCAACCGCGCGCTGGGACGGCGACAAGTGCGAGGTCTGGGCCTGCGTGCAGGCGCCTCAGGCCACCCGGTCCGCGGTCGCGGGCGCGCTGGACGTCGACCCGGAGAAGGTGATCGTAACGCCCACCTGGCTCGGCGGCGCGTTCGGCCGCAAGTCCAAGCCGGACTTCGCCGTGGAAGCCGCGCTGCTCGCGCGGGAGATCGGCAAGCCGGTGAAGGTCACCTGGAGCCGGGAGGACGACCTCAAACACGGCTACTTCCACTCCGTGAGCGGCCAGCACATGGAGGGCGGGCTGGACGAAGACGGCCGCTGCACGGCGTTCCTGCACCGCACCGTATTCCCGCCCATCCCGTCGACGTTCCAGAAGGGCGTCACGGAGCCTTCCTGGGGCGAGCTGCGCCTGGGCGCCTCGGACAACCCCTTCATCGTGCCGAACCTGCAGCTGGAGACCGGGCCGGCCGAGGCGAAGGTGCGTATCGGCTGGCTGCGCTCGGTGGCGAACGTCTATCACGCGTTCGCCATCCAGAGCTTTGCCGCGGAACTCGCGGCGGCCGCGGGGCGCGACCAGAAGGACTTCCTGCTGGAGCTGATCGGGCCGCCGCGGATCGTGGATCCGCGGGAGGAGGGCGCCGAGTACGACAACTACGGCGACCCGTTCGAGGAATATCCCATCGATACCGGCCGGCTGGCCAACGTGACCAAGATGGCGGCCGAGATGGCCGGCTGGGGCCGCACGATGGGCAGCGGCGGGGGGCTCGGCATCGCCGCGCATCGCTCCTTCCTGGCCTACGTGGCCACCGTCGTCGAGGTGAAAGTGGACGACGAGGGCCGGCTCACCATACCGGGCGTCTGGTCCGCCATCGACGCCGGCACCGTGGTGAATACCCGGCACGTGGAGGCGCAGATGGAAGGCGGCTGCCTGTACGGGCTCTCCAACGCGCTGTACGGCGAGATCACCGCGAAGAACGGCGCCATCCAGCAGGAGAACTTCCCCTCCTGGCGCATCATGAAGATGAGCGAGGCGCCGCGGAATTTCGAGGTGAAGATCATGGAGTCCGACGCCCCGCCGTGCGGGGTGGGCGAGCCGCCGACACCGCCGGCCGCCCCGGCACTGACCAACGCCATTTACGCCGCCACCGGCAAGCGCATCCGCCGCCTGCCCGTCTTCGGGCCGAACGCGGACAGCCTGGGCAGTCTCAGCAGCGGGAGTGAACAGTCATGAGCACAAAACTGACCGTCAACGGTGAAGCCGTCGAACTCGACGTCCCGAGCGAGATGCCGCTGCTGTGGGCACTGCGCGATCGGCTGCAGCTGACCGGCACGAAGTACGGCTGCGGTATCTCCCAGTGCGGCGCCTGCGTGGTCTACGTGGACGGCAGGGCGCGGCGCGCCTGCGTCACCCCGGTGGGCAGCGTCGCCGATTCGAGCGTCACCACCATCGAGGGCGTCGAGGGCCCGGAGGCCGAGGCCGTGCGCACGGCCTGGAAAGCGATAGACGTGCCCCAGTGCGGCTACTGCCAGTCCGGCCAGATCATGTCCGCCGTCGACCTGCTGAAGAAGAACCGCAAGCCGAGCGATGCGGACATCGACCAGGCCATGGACGGCAACCTCTGCCGCTGCGCCACCTACGTGCGCATCCGGCGGGCCATCAAGGACGCGGCCGCCTCGCTGGGCTGACGGGGACGGGACCGGGATGCCACGGACGGGCGTCTGCGCAGCCGGGTGGGTGTTGCTGCTCGCCGCGCTGCTCGGCGGTTGCGGAGAGGGGGAGGTCGTGCAGCCGCGGCCGAGCGAACTCGCCGCGGATACCGTTACCGTGAGCGAGGAAGCCGCCGCCCGCCTGCGGCGCGGCCATTACGCCGATGTGCACGATCTCGCGCAGGCCTTGTCCCTGCCGACCGCATTCGCACGTTCGGAAGCGCTGCATGCGCTCGTGAGCCGTTCCGACGCGAGGAGGCTTGCGGCCTTGCTCGACGAGGCGGCGGAGATCGCCGACCCGGCGCACCGTCGGCTGGCTCGCCGGGTGCTTTATCTGCGCTTCACGGAGCTCGATGCCGGAGCGGCCGCGCGCCGGGCGGCTGCGGAATCGCCGCCGGAATCTCATGAGCTGTTGCAGACGGTGTTCGGCGACTGGGCGCGGCGAGACCTGGACGGCGCGCTGGCGGGGCTGCAGACGTTCTCCCGCGAGACGGACCTGCAGCGCTCGGCTGCGACGGGCATCGTCGACGCCCATGCGTGGCGCGGCAGTCATCGCGCAGCCGCCGTACTGTCACGGCTGCCGGAGGCGTTGCGGACGCCGCACGTCCAGGGCAGCGCTGTCGCGGCTAACGCGGAAAGCGATCCGGCAGGCGCGTTCGAGCAGGCCCTGGAACTGGAGGATCGGGAGGCCCGCGAGACGGCGCTTTCGCTGATCGTCCGAACCTGGGCGGAGGCGGATCCGGAGGCCGCGTTCGCGCGAGTGAGGCAGCTCGATGACGGGCGCTTGCGAAATGCGGTCATGGCGCCCGCCACGCACGCATGGGCCAAACAGGATCCGGAGGGTCTGTGGGCCGCGGCCGGGCGTGAGGATAATCAACGACTCCGCACACAAATGCAGACCGCCGCGCTCGGGACACTTGTTGCGGAAGATACGGATCGTGCACTGGAACTCGCCGCCGGGCTCCCCGCCAGCGCGCGGCAGGGCGCCTACTACTCGATGCTGAGCCGACTCGCGCAGACCGCGCCGGAGCGTGCCGCCGACGCCGTCCTCGGCATCGCCGAGCCCCAGGTGCGCAAACGGGTAGCGCGGTCGATCATGGGGACGCTGGTATCGCGGGACATCGACGAGGCGCTGGTCTGGGCCGAGCGAGTGGAGGGTCAGCGGGGCGACATTTGGCTGATGGTGCTGCGTCAGGCGGCACGAAACGATCCGCTGGTCGGACTGAACCGTGCCGCCGCGCTGGGTGACCCGGATGAACGCGCCCGGGCGCTGATGGTGGCTATCAGCGGCGCCGCGGATACCGATCCCGACCTGGCTGCCGGTTACATTGCGGAGCTGCCCGCCGGGCCGAAGCGCAGCCAGGCTGTGCTGAGCCTGGTGAACGGGCTTGCCACTGCGGACCCCCGGGCCGCGATGGAAATCGCACTGGCGCGCCCGGCGGACGAGCGAGAGAAGCTGCTGCGGCATGTATCCGGTCGCATGGTCACGAACCACCCGGAGATCGCCGCCCAGTATTTGGCTCGCCTGAACGGGAAGGAGCGCACCGCCTGGCTGACGGCGATGGCGAACCAGAAGGGCGCCGATGATCCGGCAATCGCGGCCGCCTGGCTCGAGGGCTATCAGGGCGACCCCGACTTCGACCGGATTGCCACGGCATTGACCGGCGGGATGAGCCGGAATGATCCCGAGACGGCCCTGGCCATCGCCCGGCGCATCGGCGACGAGGCTCTGCGCAGCCATGCCCTGGCCCGCGTCGCCGGTGCCATGGCGAGCGCCGCGCCCGAGAATGCCATCGCCATCTACGACCGTATGCCGGTGCAGGACCGCTCGCCCCAGCTCGTCGAGCAGATGGTCCGACCGATGGTTCGCGCCGATCCGCAGCGGACGGCGCAATGGGTCGGCTCGTTCAGCGAGACCTCGCTGCGGGACACCGGCTACGCTGCCCTCGCGGCGGGCATCGGGGACCTCGACCGCAGCCTGGACTATGTGCGGCGCATCACCACCGACGAAATGAAGATGCGCGCTCTGGTGCCCCTGCTCATGCAGAACGGCCGCGATCCGGACTCGGTGGACCGCATCCTGGGCGGTGCGGGCCTCTCTCCCGAGGTCGCCGAGGAACTGCGGGACGAGATGCGGCGCCGCTTCCCCATGGGCCTGCCCCGCTGAATTCCGCCGCCTGGCGGCTCAGCGAGCCGCCGTCTCCGCCTCTCGCCGCCAGATCGTTTCGCCCTCCTTGAGGGTCTCGAGGACGGTAAGCCCCATCAGGTCCTGCGGCGGGACCGTCAGCGGATTGCGGTCGAGGATCACCAGATCGGCGAGCTTGCCGGCTTCGATGGTGCCCTTGCGCTGTTCCTCGAACAGCTGTCGTGCCGCGCTGCTCGTTATGGCCTCCAGCGCCTGCCGGGCCGTAACGCGCTGCTCGGGCCCGAGCACCCGGCCCGAACGGGTCAGCCGATTCACCTGGCTGTAGAGCATCATCCGGCTGTTCGGCGGCGTCACCGGCGCATCGTTGTGGCTGGTATAGACGATGCCGCGCTCGAGCGCCGAGCGGGCCGGGGAGATGCGGGCCGCACGCTCGGGTCCGAGCACGCTGTCGCGGTGCCAGTCGCCCCAGTAGAACGTATGCACGGACATGAACGACGGGATCACGCCGAGTTCCGCCATGGCGTCCAGCTGATCCTCGCGGGCGGTCTGGGCGTGGATGGCCACCGGGCGACGGTCGGCGGGCCCGAGCGCTTCGGCGGCCCTGCCTACGGCCGCCAGGAACTGATCGATGGCGGCGTCGCCATTGACATGCGTCAGCACCTGCCAGCCGTTCTCGAAGGCACGGCGCACCTCGGTCTCGAGATAGTCGTCCTCGAGCTGGGGATAACCCCGGTAGTCGTCGTCCTGGCCGTGCGGCGGCACGTGATAGGGCAGGCTCAGCCAGGCCGTCTTCGCCTGGGGCGAGCCGTCCAGCGACAGCTTGATGCCCGGGATGCGGAGGTGATTCTCGTACTGGCGTGAGGCGTTCGCCATGAGGCTGTCGAACTCCGCTGCGTCGCGCGCGAACGTGGGGTCCGGGTAGACGTCGACGTCCAGCTCCAGCAGTCCGCCTTTCGCGGCGGCCTGCAGGGCACGCACGTTGGCCGGCAGGGCGCGGCCTTCCTGGGCCGTCGTGAAGCCGGCGGCGGCGTAGGATTCCTGCGCGGCAGCGACCATGGCCGCGAAGCTCTCCGGGTCCTCCGGCAGCGGCAGTTTGTCGAGGGTGGCGAAGAAAGCGGTCTCCTCCAGCACGCCGTCCGGCTCGCGGCCGTCGGCCTTGCGCCGGATCACGCCGCCGGGCGGATCCTCGCTCGCGGCCGTGATGCCGAGTGCCTCGAGGCCCGCGCTGTTGACGGCGGCGACGTGACCGGACTGGTGGATCAGCAGCACCGGCAGGTCGGAGATCATCGCGTCGAGGTCGGCGGCGGTGGGGTGGCGCCCTTCGGCGAGCTGGGCATCGTCGTAGCCCATGCCGACGATCCAGCCCATCTTCGCCGCCTGGTCACTGTCCCGATGGGCCTGCAGCGCGGCGGTCATGGTGGCGAAGTCGGTCACGCCGCCGTCCGGCGGCGGCAACAGGCTGGCGGACTGCGCGAGGAAGCCCACCTGCAGGAAATGGCCGTGGGCATCGATGAAGCCGGGCAGCACCGTGCGGCCGCCGAGATCCCGGACGACCGTCTCCGGGCCCTCCCAGGCCGCCGCGATGTCTTCGACGGCGCCGACGGCCAGGATTCTGCCGTCCCGGATCGCCAGAGCCCCGGCCTCGGCCAGCGAGTCCGCGAGCGTGACGATGGTGCCGCCACTCAGAATCAGGTCGGCCGGTTCCGCGCCGGAAGCCTTGTCCGTGGTCGCCCCGGGGTCCGGTACCGGCGACGGGCTGCAGCCCCAGCCGAAGGCAATCAGCGCCGCCGTGGCGGCGAGACGGGTGGCGCGTGTGACAACGGTCGGTTTCATCGGCTGGCTCCCCCTGCGTCGGTCGATATCCCGGGCGGCAGTATAAGCCAGCGGCGGGCGTTTCAGGCGCCGTCGGGTTTTTCTCCGGCGTCTCGCCCCCGCTTCCGGCCGAGGGACAGCAGGCGTCTGACGGTCTGCTCGCCGAACCAGATCGGCACGACGAACGAGCCCAGCGCGACCAGTCGCAGCGTCGAGAAGAGGGCGTCGAAGATGTCGTCGGTCACCGGCATCGTCAGCGGAAAACTGAATTCGACGACCCCCGGCTCCGAGCTGCGCACTTCCAGACCCTCGGTATGGCGCTCCAGCAACTCGCGCACGTCCGCGTTGTCGGCGAGCGCCACCGAGCGGATGCGGCGGATGCCCCGCTCGGCCGCCGCGCCGGCGATGCGTTCCAGCAGGCGTTTGCCGACACCGCGGTGCTGCCAGTCGTCCACCACGACGATGGAGATCTCGGCCGTCTCCGGGTCCGACTTGCTGCGGACGAAGCGGGCGACGCCGATGCCCTGCGGTTCGCCGTCGCCGTCCGGCTCGCCGGCGGGGAGCATGGCACCCAGCGCGTAGTGGTCCGTACCGTCGAACTCGGTGAGATAACGCAATTCCTCGTCGCTCAGGCCGGTCTTGCTGGTGAAGAAGCGCCGGCGGCGGGATTCGGGCGAGAGGCGGGTGAAACCCTCGGCCAGCATCGCCTTGTGCCAGGGCTGCACGGCGCGGAACTCGATGACCGTGCCGTCATCGAGGGTGAGCCGTTCCCGGTAGTCCCGCGTGTATTTCATGGCGGAATCCTACCAGCAACCGGGTTGCCCTTTCGTGGCGTCGCCCGTCCGGCTGATCCGTACAAGCCGCAGTTGACAAGTAATAGCGGAATAAGAAGTATTCGCATTTGCATCCAGCCATACAGCGAGAGGAATACCGATGAGTTCAGCGACAGAACGGCCCCGGCGCCTGGTGTACATCGTCCTGGCGGCAGCAGCAGCGAGCCCGGGGTGGGCAGCGGCCCAGTCCGCGACCGACGCCGGCGAGGGCGTGATCGAGGAGATCGTGGTCAGCGCCAGCCGCGTCCAGCAGCCCGCGACGGCCATCCCCGGCACGCTGACGATCCTGGATGCGGAGACCATCGAACTTCAGTCGGCCATCAGCGACGACCTGGCCAGCGTGCTGTCGAACTCCGTGCCCGGCTTCGCACCCAGCTCGCAGAAGCTCACCGGGCGCAGCGAGACCCTGCGCGGCCGCAACCCCCTGTACCTGATTGACGGCGTGCCCCAGCACAACGCCCTGCGGGACGGTCAGCGCGACGGCCACACCATCGACCTCACGTTCATCGAGCGCATCGAAGTGATCAACGGCTCGAACGCCATCCAGGGCGTCGGGGCCACGGGAGGCGTCGTGAACACGGTGACCCGCGCGCCGGTGTCCGGCGATGCCTGGGAGACCGATCTGCGGGCTCGCTTCACGACGGCGGACGAGCTCGATTCCGACGCCTACGGCTACAAGATCGCGGCCACGACCGGCCGCGGTACCGATGCCTTCGACTTCATCGTCGGCTTCGCCTGGCACGACCGGGGCCTCTTCCTGGATGCCGACGGCGAACCCGTCGGCCTGTATCCCACCCAGGGCGACATCATGGACTCGACCTCCCTCGGCCTGTTCGGCAAGGGTGAATGGCGGGTGACCGACGACGCCACGCTGACCCTGCTGGTCAACGACTTCGAGCTGGAGCGCAACGGCGATTTCCGCAGCGTGCCGGGCGACCGGGCGGCGGGCGTCCCGACCGGCACCGAAGAGGGCGATCCCTCCGCGGAGGTGGGTGACCCGGCCCGCAACGAGGTGACCACGGTCTCGCTGACCTGGCGCCAGGACGGCGTGCTGGGCGGCAACCTGGAGGCCCAGGTCTACGACCAGAGTTACTCTGCACTGTTCGAAGGCGGCACCTTCGGCGACTTCTTCCGGCTCACCCCGGACGGCGGGCCATTCCTCGACCAGTCGGAGATCGTCTCGGACAAGAACGGGCTGAAGACCACCTGGAACCGGACGTTCGTCGACCCGGACGTGAATCTCACGGCAGGCGTGGACTGGTTCCGCGACGACTCGGCCCAGGAACTGGCGCGCAGCGGCCGCGAGTGGGTGCCGGAGACCCGGTTCGAGACCGTCTCGCCGTTCCTGCAAGTCGGCTGGACCTTCAACGAGGTGCTCACGCTCAGCGGCGGCGCCCGCCGTGAGGACGCCAGCCTGGAGGTGGACGACTACACCACCATCGCCGCGGCCGGCAGCACCTTCGTGCAGGGCGGCGAGCCCGAGTTCGACGAGACGCTGTTCAATGCCGGCGCGATCTGGCGCCTGACCGATACCTGGACACTGTATGCGGCCGCCGCCGAAGCCTTCACCATGCCCGACGTCGGTCGGGTGCTGCGCGGTGTCTCGACGCCAGGCCTGGACGTGGACAGCCTGCTCGCCGTGGAGCCGGTAGTGACCGACAACACCGAGGTGGGCGTGGAGTACGGCGACGGCCGGCTGACGGCCCGCGCCACCTACTACGAGTCCAGTGCCGATAACGGCTCGCGGCTGCTCAGCAACGAGGCCGGTATCTTCGAGGTTCAGCGCCAGCGCACCGAGATCGACGGTATAGAGTTCGCCCTGGACTATGCGCTCAGCGAGGCGCTCAGCATCGGGGCGAACTACAGCCGCATCGACGGCCGCTTCGATTCCGACGGCGACGGCTCCGTGGACAGCGACCTGGACGGCCTGAACATCGGCCCGGACCGGCTGAATGTCTACGCCGAAGGCCGCTTCGGTGACGAGATCCGCTGGCGGCTGCAGGCGGCGCGGCTGGAGGACCGGAGCTTCGACGGTCCCGGTGCGCCCGCGGACGCCGCCGACTTCGACGGCTACACCCTGGCCGATGCCTTCGTGAGCTGGCAGTCGGACTACGGGGTGTTTTCGGTGGCGGTCGAGAACCTGCTGAACGAGGACTACTTCACTTACTTCGCACAGACCGAGCCCTTCCAGCGCTCGGATACCTATTTCGCCGGCAACGGCCGCACGCTCACCTTCGGGTGGCAGCGGGCCTTCTGAACGAATGATCCGCCGGCTGCATCGCTGGCTCGGGGTCGTCATCGCCAGCTGGCTGGCGGTGGCGACCCTGAGCGGCATCGCGCTGCTGTGGACCGACGAGTACGTCGACTGGCGCTACCCGCAGCTGCCGGAGACGCTGCCGACGGAAATGCCGGATGCGGACGTCATCGCGCGCATCGTCGCGGCCACGGAGGGGCGGCTCTCGGCGCTCGCCATGCCCCGGGCGGAGCGTCCGGCCTACCATGCCTACCTGACCGACGGCGGCGAGAGACTCTATCACCCGGAGACCGGCGCGCTGGTCGCGGAGTGGGGGTGGAGCGACAGCCTGCCCGCGTTCCTCTTCGAGCTGCATGCGTATCTGCTGGCCGGAGAGCCGGGGCACACCCTCGTCGGGATCCTCGGCTGTCTCGTCATGGTGAGCCTGACTTCGGGCGCGTGGCTCTGGCTGCGCCGGCGCAATATTTTTCGGCTGCGCTACTTCTGGCCTCGTCATGCCGAGCCCCGCTACCTGCTGCGCGGCCATGCCGCCCAGGGCGCGGCGCTCGGGCTGCTGTTCGCGGGGCTGGTCGTCACCGGCGTGGCCATGGTCTTCCCGGGGCCTTTCCAGTCCTCGCTGAATGCGGTGCTCGGCGCCAATCCGCCGCTCGCGCCGTCGGCCGTCACCGTGGATGCCGACACCCGCGAGACCGACTGGCAGCAGGTGCTCGATGCGGCCGGCGAGGCTTTCCCGGCCGGCGTCGTCCGGTTCGTCTCGCCGCCGCGGCAGTCCGATGCTCCGGTGCTGGTCCGGCTGCGCAACGCCGGCGAGCTGCATCCGAACGGCCGCAGTTATCTGCTACTGCATCCGGCGTCGGGCGAGATCCTCGAGACGATAGACGCGACCCGGCGTGGCGCGGGACCCGCCGTGTTCGATGCCTTGTATCCGCTGCACGCCGGCAAGACGGGCTGGTCAGGTTACCGACTGGCATTGACGGTGCTTTCGCTCAGCCTGCTCTACATCTCGGCCAGCGGTACCCTGCTATTCCTGCGCGGCCGTCGCGTACGGCGGCCGTCACGGCGCGCCGGCGAGTCGGTGCTGCAGACGGGTCAGGAAGGCTGAGCGCGTCAGCGGAAGGCCTGCAGGCGTGACCAGACGCGCTCACCGCGGGGCAGCAGGTGATAGCCGGCGGCTGGCGGGTAGTCGTCGATCAGGGACCGATCCACCCAGCGTTCTGCCACCATCTGCTTCAGGCCGATAGTGATCGCGCGGGGCGTCGCGTCGGCCAGCCTATAGCGCAGATCGCGGAAGCGGACGCGCTCGTCGCCGATCGCCGCCACCAGCGGCAACGTCCATTTGCGATAAGCCACGTCGGCACCGCCGTTGCGCGCCACCGTCCGGTCCAGGGCGGCGCAATGCAGCGCGAGCGGCGCTCCTTCGTCGGTGAGCAGGTACTCCGGTCGCATCGGATGGCCATGCCCAGGATTCCGGCGGACGAAATCGAGGACCATCAGGTGATTCAGCGTCGCACTCAGAGACGCCCTGCTCACGCCTAGAGCGCGGGCCAGTGTGACGAACTTCATGCCGCCGCCGCCGGCATGGAGACGGCCCAGCACCGGGATGCTCCAGCGCCGCGCCACCAGGTGTACCAGGGGCTCGATGGCCGGTCCGTCCGTCGAGGTTGTCTTCGTATATGCCATGGCTTGACTAATAATATAGCAAGTATAAAAATCGAACCACCACACACTGCGGGAGCATGGCATGACAACAAGAATAGACTTCGACGGCGGGCTGACACTCGCACTGCCCGTGCGGGAACTCGATGCCTCCATCCGCTGGTATGCAGAGAACCTCGGCATGGAGCTGCTCTACCGGATGGACGACATGGGCTGGTGCGAGATGACCTCGCCGGTGCAGAAGGTGAACATGGGGCTTAGCGTCGTCGAGCAACCGCAGCCCGGCGGTGCGACACCGACATTCGGCGTGCAGGACATCGAGGCGGCGAAGCGCTTTCTGGAGCGGCAGGGGATCCGCATCGACGGCGAGATCGTCACCATCGAGGAAATGGTGCGGTTGCTGACCTTCTACGACCCGGACGACAACGCGCTGATGTTCTATCAGGATATCGGCACGGCGCGCTGAACCGCAGTGGCCCGACAGAAGAGGATGGAGCGCCCGCCGGCCGGCGGGCGCTCCCGGGTTCCGTTAGCGGAAGAACCAGCGTCCGCCGACGGTGATGACGTCGCTGTCGCCGGCGAACTCCAGGCTGAGTCCTGCGGCGAACCGGCGGGTGAAGTAGTAGTCGCCGGCCAGCTCCAGGTAGGTATCGCTCTCGGCGATATCCACGTAGTTCACGGAGCCCCGCACCTCGAATTGCGGCGCGATCAGGCCGCGCAGTCCGGCTGACAGCGCAATGCCGCTGTCGTCGGCATCACCCACGGGCGTATCCACCTCGGCGTCGACGAAGCGGGCGGTCGCCACCAGGTCGAAATCGTCGTTGTAGGGATAGACGTAGCCGCCGCCGAGCTCGAGCGTGGTGTAGTCCACGTTCTGGTTGAACTCGATACTCGTGATGCCGCCGACGATGATCCAGTTGTTGCCGAGATCGTAGCTGCCGTTGAAGCGCAGCCCGTCGCCGCCGTTCTCGTCGACGTCCACGTAGCGCAGTTCCGCGTAGGTATAGCTCAGGTCGTCGCGGCCGGGGTCCTGTGCGAGTGCCAGGGCCGGCGCGCACAGCACGGAGAGAAGAACCAGCTTCTTCATGAAAACCTCTGTTGATGCAACCGTCGGATGCTGTCTGTCGCGGGCCGGGGGGGAAGGAAACCGGCTGCTGTGGCCCGCGCAAGGCATGCGACGGAGAACCCCTCTGATTTCGCCAGCCGGTCGATGCCGCGGACTGTAGGAGACGGCTGCGGCTCGTGTCCAGCGTCGCGACAAAGGAACCGGGGCTGCTGGCCGACCCGACCTCAAATCGTTGATATGGAAGGATTAAGGGCAAGCAGTGAGGTGTCGCAAATCGGCGTCACCTCGTGCAGGAGCGTCGTGGCTGCGCAAGAGCCGGTGGGGCTAATCGATCTTGTCGGCCCGCCCTGTCTTCCCGGATCTCCTTGCAGCGGTCTTCTTCTTTCCTGTCGACCGCTTCTTCTTGCTTTGTTTCTTGCGCGGCTTCGCAGCCTGCGTTTCGGGACGCAGGCCCGTCGCCTCTTCCAGTTCCACCAGCGCGTCCTCGAGATGGTCGATGAAGCGCTGCACCTGCGGCAGCGTGCGGTGGCAGGCGGTGATGCCGAAATCCACGTGGTCCGCCAGGGTGACGAGGGTGATATTCAGGGCGAAGCCGTCGAGCACGATGGAGGCGGGATAGATGCCTTCCAGCCTGGCGCCGTTCCAGTACAGCTGCTGGCGGGGGCCCGGCACGTTGGAGATCACCGTGCTGTAGGGCGGGAACTTTGCCGTGAGGCCGAGGCGGTCGAGGAACAGCAACGGCATCTGCAGCATCTGCATGACGATCTGGGCCTCGGTGGCCGAGAGTTCCTGGAACATCCGCTTGCCGGCGATCATCGAGGCCTGGATCGCCCCGAACCGTTGCACGGGGTCGGCCACGTTCGTCGCCAGATCGGCGCTGATGGCGCCGACGGCGTTGGAGGAGTCGAGGTCGTCCGGGCGGCGCAGCGATATCGGCACCATGGCCTTCAGCGATTCGCCGGGCAGCCCCCGGGCACCCACGAGGTAGCGCCGCAGCGCGCCGGAGCACATGGCCAGCACGGCATCGTTGAAGGTGCCGTCCAGCGCCTTGCCCACGGCCCGGATGCGGGCGAAGGGCCAGGACTGGGCGACGAAACGGCGCGCGCCCCCGACTCTCGTGTTGATGGGCGAGTGGGGCACCCGGCGCCAGGGCACCATCAGCGGGCTGTTCGGGTCGGCCCAGGCGCCCGCGACGCGCCGCAGCGCGCCCAGGATGTGGCCGCTGCTGCCCAGCCCGGCCTTCAGGAATTCCGCCACGTTGCGAAGTTCGAGGGGCGTCGGCGGCTCTGCCTGTACCGGGCTGATGCCGAGCCCCTTCTGGTAGGTTTCGGCGGCCTCCACGGAGAGAGGCGAGTAGGGCATCCGCGCATCCGGGTCCGGGGAATACATGCTCTGGGTCAGGTGTATGCCCCGGACGCCGTCCACGGCGGCGTGGTGGAATTTCCAGTAGGCGGCGAACTGCCGGTTCTGCAGGCCCTCGATCAGGTGGATCTCCCACAGCGGACGGTTCCGGTCCAGCAACACGCTGTGCAGGCGGGAGACCAGCGCGAACAGCTCCCGGTATCGGCCCGGTTCCGGCAGGGCCGAATGGCGTATGTGGAAGTCGATGTCGAGGCCGTCGTCCGGTTCCCAGTGGACCGGCCCCAAAGGACCCAGCGGGCCGAACTTCAGCCGCTCGCCGAAGGGCGGCTGCAATTCCCCGGTCGCCCGGAGATTCTCGGCCAGGGCATGCAGGAAGCGGTGTTCGTCCGCATCGTCCGGCAGCGTGAACAGGTGCAGGCCGGCAACGTGCATCGGCACCTGCCGGTTCTCCGCAATGAGGAAGCCGGTATCGGTCAGACTCAGGCGTCGCATGCTGCCTCCCCCGCAAGCCACGACAACAGGACAGGGGACGAGGTTACCCGACGAAGCCCTCCCAGCGCGACATGTAACGGACGAATGCCTCCCCGAGCCCCTCGGAGCGCAGGTAATCGGCGCTGACCGGCGTGTGCACCGGCTCGAAACCGGGGTTGGCGCGCATGCGCTGCGGGAAGTCGTGCTGCAGTATTGCGGCCCGTCCGAGCAGCACGAAGTCCGTGCCGGCATCGAGGCAGGCCTGCACGTCGCCCGGCGTGCGCAGTTTGCCGGCGGCCCCCAGCCGCACTTCGCCGCGCTCGAGGTCGGTGAAAAACGAGAGCAGGGAGCGGCCGCGGAAGTCCTCCTCCTCCGGTTCCTTGCCGACGTCCCAGAGCGACAGGTCGATGAAGTCCACGCTCTCTTCGCGCATCAGCTGCGCCGCCAGGTCGCGTATTTCCGCAAGCCGCAGGTCGAATCGTTCGGGCGAGAGCCGGATGCCGAGCAGGAAATCCGGCCGGCAGCGCCGGCGGATACCGCGGATGATATCCAGGACGATGCGGGCACGGTTCTGCGGCGAGCCGCCGTAACGGTCCGTGCGGCGGTTGAGGGTCGGGGAGAGGAACTGGCACAGGATGTAGCCGTGCGCGCCGTGGAGCTCCACGCCGTCGAAACCCGCCTGCTCGGCGCGCTCGGCCGCGGTGACGAAGTCTTCCGTCAGCTGCTCGACCTCGGCCGTCGTCAGCGCCCGCGCGCCGGTCTCCTCATCGGCGGACGGGCACACCGGCTGCGTGCCGATCAGCTCCGCCGGGGAGCGCATGCCGGCGTGATGCAGCTGCACCACCGCCAGGCTGTCATGGGCCCGGATGCCGGCGGCGAGCCTGGCCAGTCCTGCCAGATGGTCGTCGGAGAAGCAGCCGAGCTGGCCGGGAAAGCCCTTGCCGATCGCCTGCACGTGGGCGGCACAGGTCATCGTGAGACCGAAGCCGCCCGCAGCCCGCAGGGTCAGCCAGCGGTACTCGTCGTCGGACAGGCGCCCGTCCTCGTGGCTCTGCATGTTGGTCAGTGGGGCCAGCGCGAAGCGGTTTTTCATCCGCGTGCCGCTGGCGAACGTCAGCGGCCGGAAAGCATCCTTCATGTAATCTCTCTGTTCGTCGCCGGCGCTTACGGGTCTGCGAGCGCCGGGGCTTGCAGCCAGGCGGAGCTGCGCGCCGGCAGTCTCAGCGTCTGCCCTTGCTGTGCCAATTCCGCGGCGCTCGAGAAGGCGACCTCGATACCGCCGTGCACCCCGACCGGGGCGGCAAGTTCGAAGTCCGTCGCGGTGTCCGTGCCGTTCACCAGCAGTGCCGCGGCGCCCGCGACGGCAATATCGCCTCCGTCGCTCGCCTCCGTGATCCACAGGGAGAAGGCGTGCAGGCGGTGCCAGTCGTCACCGGTCATCGGTTCCCCAGAGGGCTGGCGCCACTCGATGCGAATATCGCGGCCGTCGATGGCGAGATGGCCGTGCACGTACTCGGGCAGGTGCAGGAGGGGGCTCGCCTTCCGCAGCCCGATCAGCTGGCGGACGGCGGCGTGGAAGGCGGGGTCTTCGTCGAGGCCGGACCAGTCGAGCCAGCCGATCGGGTTGTCCTGCGCATAGGCATTGTTGTTGCCCTGCTGGGAGTTGCCGAACTCGTCGCCGGCCAGTATCAGCGGCGTGCCCTGGGAGAACAGCAGTGTCGCCAGCAGGTTCAGGCGCTGGCGCCGCCGGATCGCGGCGATGGCCGGGTCGTCCGTCGGACCCTCCACGCCGTGGTTGTGGCTGAAGTTGTGTGCATGGCCGTCCCGGTTGTCTTCGCCGTTGGCCTCGTTATGGCGCCGGTCGTAGGCCACGACGTCGGCCAGCGTGAAGCCGTCGTGGCTGGTCACGAGGTTGACGCTGGCCACCGGTTTGCGGCCCGATGCCTCGAATATCTCGGCCGAGCCGCGCAGGCCGCGGGCCAGGTCTGCGCTGGCGCCATGGTCGCCCCGCCAGAAGCGCCGGACGGCGTCGCGGTACTGGTCGTTCCACTCCGCCCAGCGCGGCGGAAAGGCGCCCAGCTGGTAGCCGCCGGGACCCGGATCCCAGGGCTCGGCGACGAGTTTCGCGCCGGCCAGGTCGGGATGCTCGCCGATCTCCGTAAGCAGCGGGTGGCCGGACGAGAAGCCGTGGCCGTGCCTTCCGAGCACCGGCGCGAGGTCGAAGCGGAAGCCGTCGACGCCCATCGTGCGGTGCCAGTAGCGGAGGCTGTCGATCACGAGCCTGCGGGTCGCCGGGTGGTCGGCGTTGAGCGTGTTGCCGCAGCCGGTGTCGTTGATGTAGGCGGACGGATCGTCCGGCTCGGTGCTGTAGTAGGCCAGGTTGTCGAAGCCCCGGAAGCCCAGCGTTGGCCCCAGCGCATCGCCCTCCGCGGTGTGGTTGTAGACGACGTCGAGGATGACTTCGAAGCCGGCCTCGTGCAGGGCGTCCACCATGTCCCGGAATTCGGTGACGGGGTCCTGCCTGGCGTAGCGGCGCTCCGGGGCGAAGAAGGCCACCGGGTTGTAGCCCCAGAAGTTTCTGAGCTCGAGTTCGACGAGATGGGCCTCGTCGAGGAAGGCGTGCACCGGCATCAGCTCGATCGAGGTGACGCCGAGCGCCCTGAGATAGGCGAGCACCTGCGCATGGCGCAGGCCGCAGAAGCGGCCGCGCACCGTCTCGTCCAGCGCCGGGTGACGCATCGTGTAGCCGCGGACGTTCAGTTCGTAAAAGATGGTCTGCGCCCAGGGGACGGCCGGGCCGGGGGCCGGCGGCTCGATGTCGCCGCGAACTACCCCGACCGGCACCCGGCCCGCGCTGTCGGCTAAGCTCATCCTCTCCGGATGCCCGGGCACGTAGTCGAAGACCGACGGGTGCCAGTCTAAGCGGCCGGCGACCTCGCGGGCGTAGGGGTCCAGCAGCAGCTTGTGCGGGTTGCAGCGCAGGCCTTGCGCCGGCGCCCAGTCGCCGTGGACCCGGTAGGCGTAGCGCTGGCCGGGGCGTGCTCCCGGGAGGTAGCCGTGCCAGAGGTCGCCGTCGCGCTCGGGCAGGGGGTACGAGGCCGTCGTGCGTCCGCGGGCGTCTAGCAGGCAGAGCTCGACGGCGGAGGCTGCCGAACTGAACACTGCGAAGTTGACGCCGTCCGCGTCGGGGCTCGCGCCGAGCGCATCGGCACTGCCGGGCCGGATGATTGGTCGGATCATCGAGGTCGGCTCATCGAGG
>CAYQZN010000027.1:0-18802 GCA_964421805.1 uncultured Woeseiaceae bacterium | reverse complement strand
TGGAGCTGCAGTTCCAGGTGATCCAGGAGCGGCGTTTCTGGCTGGACGACGTCACGGCAGAGCTGTCGGCGAATTACCAGCTTCTCTACAATGCGCTCAGCCGCCGCTACGTGGTCCGTAATCTGAATACCGGCGAGCAGGACTCCTACGCCACCCTGTACTCGGCGCTGAACAACCTCGGTCGCATCACTTCCCTGCCGGTGATCGATGCCGCCCTGCTGCGGGACGACAGGGACTATCGTATCCGCATGCGGGCAGTGGTGGACGTCAAGGATTATCCTGCCGCGCTGCGGCTGATCGCGTTCTGGCGGGAAGACTGGCGGATCACCAGCGACTGGTACGAATGGCAGCTCGAACGCTGAGGAGATTCCTCTTCACCCTGCTGGCGGGCGTCGGCCTGCTGCTGGCACTCACTGCCCTGCTGCTCCTGACCCAGACCTCCCAGAGCTCGGAGCAGTTCGACCGGCTCTCCGGCATCACCCTGCTGGTGAACGCGGTGGGCGTCGTCATCCTGATCGTGCTGCTGATCGGCAACCTGGCGCGCCTGGTGCAGGACCTGCGCCACCACGTCCCGGGCGCCAAGCTGAAGGGCCGCATGGTGGCCATGTTCATCGGGCTGGCCGTCCTGCCGCTGCTGCTCGTCTACTATTTCTCCGCCCAGTTCCTGAATCGGGGCATCGACAGCTGGTTCACAGAGGACGTGGAGCAGGGGCTGGAGGACGCGCTGGATCTCTCCCGCGCGGCGCTCAGCATCCAGATGCGCACGAACCTGGATCTCACCCTGCGCTACGCGGAACGGGCGGAGCTCATGGGGGAGGCCGCGCTGGTCAGCGAGCTCGCCCGCATGCGCCGCGACACCGGCGCGCTGGAGGTGACGATGTTCGGTCCCAACAGCCGCATCGTCGCCACGAGCTTCGACCGCTCCCGGCTCGCCGTGCCGTCGGCGCCGTCGGACGAGATGCTGCTGCAGATCAGCCAGGACCGGCCCTACGTGAGCCTGGATCCGCTGGAGGACGGGGGCTACCAGATCCGCACCGCGGCCCCGGTGACCGGCGACGCGCGCACCGGCGAGCGCTACGTGCTGCAGGCGCTCTACCCGGTCACCCAGCGTCTGTCCGCCATGGCGGACAACGTCGGCGATTCGTACACGGACTACAAGCGCCAGCTCTACCTGCGCGAACCCCTGAAACGCACCCTGACCCTGACCCTGACGGTGGTACTGCTGGTCTCCCTGCTCGCCTCGATCTACGGCGCGTTCTTCTTCTCCCGTCGCCTGGTAGCGCCCATCCAGCAGCTGGTGGCCGGCACCCGGGCCGTGGCGGCGGGCGACTTCGACACCCAGCTGCCGACGCCGTCCAGGGACGAGATCGGCTTCCTCGTGAGTTCCTTCAACGACATGACCCGGCGGCTGGCGGCGGCCCGTGAGACGGCGCGCGACAGCCAGGCCCAGGTGGAGGCGGAGCGTGCCAACCTGGAGGTCATCCTGGCGCGGCTGTCCACCGGCGTGGTGTCGCTGGAGCCGGACCTGCGCATCCGCACCGCCAACCAGGCTGCCGGCGCCATCCTGGGCGTGGATCTCGAGACCCGCGTCGGCGAGCTGCTGCCGGAGATCGCCGCCGGGCGGCCGTTGCTGGAGCAGTTCGTGGACGTGGCCCGGGTGCATCTCGCCGCCGGAGAGACCGAGTGGCGGGAGCAGATCGTGCTGCGCGGCGAAGTCGGCCGGCGCGTGCTCACCTGCGCCTGCACGGCGCTGCCGGCCGAGGACGGCCACACGGCCGGTTTCGTCGTGGTGTTCGACGACATCACCGCACTGCTGCAAGCTCAGCGGGACGCGGCCTGGGGCGAGGTGGCGCGCCGCCTCGCCCACGAGATCAAGAACCCGCTCACCCCCATCCAGCTGTCTGCCGAACGGCTGCGGCAGAAGTACCTGCGTGAGATGCCGCCCGGCGAGGCGCAGATTCTGGACCGCGCCACGCACACGATCGTGCAGCAGGTGGAGGCGATGAAGGAGATGGTGAACGCCTTCTCCGAGTATGCCCGCGCGCCGGACATGGAGATGACCCGGTTCGACCTCAACAAGCTGGTGCGCGAGGTGATCGATCTCTATCGTGCCCAGGACACGGCCGTGGACATCACGCTGGACCTGGACACCGGGCTGCCGCTCATCGATGCGGATGCGGGCCGGGTGCGCCAGATACTTCACAACCTCGCCAGAAACGCCGTCGAGGCACTGGAAGGGCAGGAAGACGGCAGAATCGATATCATTACCCGCGCGGAGGACGACGGCGGGGCGAAGCTGGCCACCATCACGGTCGAGGATAACGGCCCGGGCTTCCAGGCGGGGCCGGTGGAGCAGGTCTTCGATCCCTATGTGACGTCCAAACCGAAAGGCACGGGTCTCGGACTCGCCATCGTGAAGAAACTGGTGGAAGAGCACGCCGGCAGCATCCGGGCGGAGAACCGCCACCGCGGCGGCGCGAGGATACGCATTTCACTGCCGGTCGACGAGGCGAGCCGCGAGCTGATGCTGGCGTCCATGCCGCGGCGGGGCGAGCGGGGTGACAAACGGAGAGAAAGGGCATGAGTGGCGAACACATACTCGTCGTCGACGACGAGTCCGACATCCGCTCCCTGATCCGGGAGATATTGTCGGACGAAGGTTACGAGGTCACCGCGGCCGCCGACGCCGCCGAGGCGCGCGAAGCCCGCAAAGGGAACCACCACGACCTGGTGCTGCTGGATGTCTGGATGCCGGACACCGACGGCATCACCCTGCTGAAGGAGTGGAGCCAGCAGCCCGACACCCGGCAGTGCCCGGTGGTGATCATGTCCGGCCACGGCACGGTGGACACGGCCGTGGAGGCCACCCGCCTCGGCGCGTTCGACTACATCGAGAAGCCGCTGTCGCTGTCGAAGCTGCTGCACACCGTGGAGCGGGCGCTGGAGTCGGGCAGGAAAAGCGAGCCCCAGCAGATGCGCCGGCTGCTCTCGCCGCTGGCGCCGGTGGGCAAGAGCGATGCGATGCGGGACCTGCGCGAGCAGGCTCGCAAGCTCGCCGCGCACGACGCCCCCATGGTGCTGATCGGCGAGTCCGGTTCCGGCCGCGAGGCGTTCGCCCGCTACGTCCACTCCGTCGGCCCCCGCGCGGCCGCCGAATACGTGAGCGTGGCCGGCGGCTCGCTCACCGAAGACAATGCCGAGGCCCAACTCTACGGCAGCGAGGAAGACGGCGAGGTCCGTCACGGGCTGCTGGACCGCGCGGCGGGCGGCATCCTGTTCGTGAACGAACTCGGCGACGCCAGTGCCGCCGCCCAGACCCTGCTGGCGAGCGCGCTGGAGCAGGGCGCCTACCTGCGCAGGGGCGCCCGGGAGACGGTGCCGCTGACCGCGCGCATCATGGCGTCGCTGCCCCAGGATTACGAGCGACTGCTGGACCGCGGCACACTGCGCCGCGATCTGCTGACCCACCTGAACGTGCTCACCCTGCGGGTACCGCCGCTGCGCGAGTACGCCGAGGACGTGCCGGAGCTGCTGCGCTATTACGCCGAGAAGCTGGTGGACGCGGAGGGCCTGCCGTTCCGGCGCTTCGGCGTGGCGGCACAGAACCGGCTGCGCAACTACCCCTGGCCGGACAACGTGCGTGAACTCAAGAATCTCGTACACCGGGTGCTGATTAACGGCGGCGACGAGGAGGTATCGCTGTCCGAGATCGAGAGCGAGCTGAAGGCCGAGGCGCCGGACGACGAGCCGCTGGTGAAGCAGGATCTCCTGGCGCTGCCGCTGCGCGAGGCGCGGGAGGCATTCGAGCGCGCTTATCTCACCCAGCAGCTGATCCTGTGCAACGGCAAGGTGGGCAAGCTCGCCCAGCGGGTCGGCATGGAGCGCACCCACCTGTATCGCAAGCTGCGCGCGCTGGGCGTGGACTTCCGCCAGACCGGCGGCGGCGACGACTGACGGCGTCTATTCCGGAGCCGCGCCGGGCAGCGGCGGGTGGATTCTCGGCGTCGGCCGCTCGACGGGCACCAGGCGTCCGTCCGCCTCGAAGCGCACGCCCGGGTTGCCGAAGTCCTGCCGCGACAGACGGGCCATCAGTTCCAGCGCCTCGCCCGCCGGGTCGATGGTCGGGCCTGACGGCCTTATCTGGCGCGTGGATATCACACTGCCCTCGACGAATTCGCCGTTGCCGTCCAGCGTGGTGACGAGTATCGGTGCGACGCCCTTCAGGCCGGCGACGCTGATGCCGTAGTAGGTGGCGAAGTTGCCGAGGCTGTAAGCGATGACGCGTCCCCGGTAGCGCTCCAGCGCCCGCACCACGTGGGGGCCGTGGCCGAAGACGAGGTCGGCCCCCGCATCCACCATGGCCCGTCCGAAGGCCACCACGTCGCCGCGGGGCTCGCCGTAGTACTCCTCCTCGGCGAACGGCAGGCGCAGCGCGTCGATGCCCTCGGCGCCGCCATGGAAGGAGACGATGACCACGTCGTGCACCGCGGCGAGGTCGGCCACCATGGCCGTGGCCGCCTCCTCGTTCAGCATGGGATTCGCGCCGCGGGTGCCGGAGAAGGCGATGAAGCCCACCCGGATGCCGCCTACGTCCATGCTGGCGCTGGTGCCCTCCCGGCCGGAGTGGCGGATGCCCGCCGCGTCCAGCGCGGCCATGCTGGCGTCGCGGCCTTCCTCGCCGAAGTCCCGGGCATGGTTGTTGGCGAGGCTGAGCGCGTCGAAGCCCGCGTCCCGGTACACGCCGGCGTAGCGGGTGGGGGAGCGGAACAGCCAGCAGGCCGACGGATTCTTGCACCGCTTCACAGGCTCGCCGCCGTCGAGCAGCACGCCCTCCAGGTTGCCGATGGTGAGATCGGGCTGTCGCAGCGCGGCCGCTACGCCGTCGAAGAAGCCCAGGGCGTCGTCGTCGGGCAGCCGGTTGTCGGGGTAGTCGGTGCCGATCATCATGTCGCCGACGGTGGCCACCGTGATGCGCAGCGCCGACAGGTCCGGGCCGGGCGGCGGCGCGGGCGGAGTGGGTACGGCGGGTGCGGCCGGCGCGGCGGCAGGCGCATCCTGCTGCGCCGTATCGGCCGGCGGCGGCACCTCTGCCGGGGCCCCGGATTGCGGCGCCGTCGCGCAGCCGGCCAGGCAGGCGCACAGCAGTGCGGCGACGATCGCAGGGCGACGCCTCATTGCTGCGGCACGCGGATCATGAGCACCTCGATCTTCGCCTCCCGCAGCCGGCGGCGCAGGTCGTCCAGCTCGTCCATGTCGGAGACCGGACCGATGCGCACCCGGTGATAGGTGCGGTCATCGATGGCGACGCGCTGGATGCGCGACGGGATGCCCTGCAGCGCGAGGCGCGCCTTCATGCGGTCGGCATCCTCGTAGGCGCCGAACGAGCCGGCCTGCAGCACGTAGGTGCCGGGCTCGGCGGGCAGGTCCGGGCGGTTGTCCGGGCGGGCATGGGGCTCCTCCTCGGGCACCACCACCTCGAAGCGCGGCAGCATCTCGTAGAAATCGAAACGGGACTCGCTGGCCGCCGGCGTCTCCACCCGCTTCGGTTCCGGCCGGGGCGCCTTCTCTTCCTCGCGCAGGCTCGCCGCTTCCCGCGGCCGGGGTTCTGCCGCGGGCTCGTCCCGGTCGCTCATCCAGACGGCGGCCGCCACCGAGAGACCGATGGCCAGACCGAACAGCATCCACAGCCAGCCGGGCGTCTGCTGGCTGCTGCGGCTGCCACGGGAGCTGCGGCGCTTCGTCTTCCGGCGTCTCTGTGCCATGGCTACATCGAGTCGGGCGCGGAGACGCCCAGCAGGCCGAGACCGTTGGCGATGACCTGGCGCGCGGCCAGCACCAGCGTGAGCCGCGCGTTCCGCAGCGCCTCGTCGTCGACGATAAAGGTGTGGGCGTTGTAATAGGTGTGGAACTCGTTGGCGAGGTCCCGCAGGTAGAACACCAGCGTCTGCGGCGCGCGCTTCTCCGCCGCCGCCTCGATGACCTCGGGGAAACGGGTGAGCGTCGCGACGAGCGTGCTCTCCTGCTCCTCGGTCAGTCGGTCCAGCGAGGCCAGCCCCTGCTCGCGGTTCCAGGCGTGTCCTTTGTCCTCGAGCTGGCGCATGACGCTGGCCACCCGGGCGTGGGCGTACTGGATGTAGTAGACCGGGTTCTCGTTCGAGCGGGACTTCGCCAGCTCCAGGTCGAAGTCCAGGTGCTGATCGTTCGAGCGCATCACGTAGAACAGGCGTGCGGCGTCGTTGCCCACCTCCTCGCGCAGTTCGCGCAGTGTCACGAACTCGCCGGAGCGCGTGGACATCTGCATCTTCTGACCGCCCCGGTAGAGCGCGACGAACTGCACCAGGCGCACCTCCAGCGCGTCGCCGGGCTCGCCCATGGCCTCCAGGCCGGCCCGCACCCGGGCGATGTAGCCGTGATGATCCGCGCCGAGCACGTCCAGCAGCAGGTCGTTGCCGCGCTGACGCTTGCCGTAGTGGTAGGCGATGTCGCTCGCGAAATAGGTCTTCTTGCCGTTGTCCCGGACCACCACCCGGTCCTTCTCGTCGCCGTAGTCGGTGGCGCGGAACCAGACGGCGCCGTCGCGCTCGTAGAGCATGCCGCGATCGCGCAGCCGCTCGAGCGCCTCGTCGATGACGCCCTCGTCGGTGAGGCTGGCCTCGGAGAACCAGGTGTCGAACTCCACACCGAAGCCGGCGAGGTCGTCACGGATGTCGTCCAGGATGCTCGCGAGCGCATGCCGCCGCACGGTGTCGAAGCCCTCGTCGCCGAGCAGGGTCTGGGCACGGGCGATCAGCGCGTCGATGCGCGCCTCCTTGTCGCCCTCCGGCGCGTCTTCGGGCAGGTCGCGGAGCACCTCCGCCGCGCCGGCCATGAAGCGGGCAGCCGGCAGCTCCCGGGCGATGTCCAAGATGTAGTCGCCCCGATAGCCCGCGGCCGGGAACGGCAGTGTCTCACCGTGCAGGCCGAGATAGCGCAGCCAGACGCTGACGGCGAGGATCTCCATCTGCCGGCCGGCGTCGTTCACGTAGTACTCGCGATGCACCGGGTAGCCGGCGGCCTCCAGCAGGTTGGCCACCGTGGCGCCGTAGCTCGCGTGGCGGCCATGGCCGACATGCAGGGGACCGGTGGGGTTGGCGGAGACGAACTCCACCATGACCCGGGGCGTGTCGCGCTTCTCCCGGCGTCCGTAGCAGCGTCCCTCCGCGAGCACGCGGCCGATCTCGCGCCTCAGCGCCGTCTGGCTCAGGCGGAAGTTGATGAAGCCCGGGCCGGCCACGGAGACTTCCTCCACCAGCTCGGACTCGGGCAGGCCGGCGATGATGTCGGCGGCGAGCTCCCGGGGGTTGCGGCCGAGACTCTTGGCGAGCCGCAGGGCCACGTTGGTGGCGAAGTCGCCGTGGCGCGGATCGCGGGCGCGCTCGACGTCCGCGCTGACGCTCGCAAGCTCCACTTCGTCGGCGATCTCGGGCCGCGAGGCGAGTGCCGCTTCTACCAGTCTGGCGATGGTTTCTTTCAAGTCCGGTCCCCGGGAATCAAGCGAGAAATAGCAGGGCGCATCAAGTGCACGACAAAGGCGCAATACTACCCGTTCACGGCGCCGTCCCGCATCCGGCGGCGATCAGAAGAGCTCGATGGGGTCGACGTCCAGCGACCAGCGCACGCGGCTCGCGCCGGGCGCCTGCTCTGCCTGCTCGCGCAGCCGGCTCAGCAGCCGGTGCAACGGTGCCCGTTCCGCGCTCTGCAGCAGCAGCTGGCAGCGGTAACGGCCGGCGCGGCGCGCCAGCGGCGCCGTTACGGGTCCCAGCAGGCGGACCTCTGCGCCGGCCACGGCCGCGAGGGCGGACTTCATCTCGCGCAGGAATGCCATCGCCGCCTCCGGCCGGTTGGCCGAGGCCCGCAGCAGGGCGATGCGCGAATACGGCGGCCAGCCGCTGTCTCTGCGCTCGGCCAGCGCGGCGCGGGCGAAGTCGGCATAACCCTGCTGCACGAGCCGCTGCAGCAGAGGATGCTGCGGGAAGTCGGTCTGTATCAGCACCTCGCCCGGCCGGTCGGCGCGGCCCGCCCGGCCGGCCACCTGCAGCAGGGTCTGCGCCAGCCGCTCGGCGCTGCGGAAGTCGCTGCCGAACAGCCCCTGGTCGGCGTTCAGCACGCCCACGAGGGTCAGGCGCGGGAAGTGATGGCCCTTGGAGAGCATCTGGGTGCCCACCAGGATCTGCGCCCGGCCGCTGCGGGCGTCGTCCAGCGCGCTCTCCATGCTGCCTTTGCGCTGGGTACTGTCGCTGTCGATGCGGCTCACCCGGTAGCCCGTGAAACGGCTGTGCACCGCCTCTTCCACCCGCTCGGTGCCCCGCCCCAGCGCCGCGACGGTGCCGCCGCAGGCCGGGCAGCTCGTATCCACCGGCCGCTCGCTGCCGCAGTGGTGGCAGCGCAGGCGCTGGTCGCCCGCGTGCAGCGTCATGCGCGCATCGCAGCGGCGGCACTCGGCGACGTGGCCGCAGTCGCGGCACAGCAGCGTCGGCGCATAGCCGCGGCGGTTGAGATAGAGCAGCACCTGGCCCTCCTCGCCGAGGTGGCGCTCGATGGCGTCGATCAGGGGTGCGGACAGGCCGTCGATGGGTGGATGACGCCCCAGGTCCACCAGGCGCAGCGCGGGCGGCGCCGCTCCGCCGGCCCGGCGCGGCAGCTCCACTCGCCGGTACAGACCCCGCTCCACGTTGGCGAGAGAGTCCAGCGAGGGCGTTGCCGAACCGAGCACCACCGGCACGTCTTCGTGCCGGGCGCGCGCCACCGCCAGGTCCCGCGCCGAATAGCGGAACCCTTCCTGCTGCTTCAGCGACGGGTCGTGCTCCTCGTCGACGATGATCAGCCCGGGCCGCGCCAGCGGCGTGAACACGGCCGAGCGGGTGCCCACCACTACGCCGGCCGCCCCGCCGCGGGCATCCCGCCAGGCGGCCAGCCTGTCGGTATCGCCGAGGCCGCTGTGCAGGATCACCGGCCGCCGGCCCAGCCGCTCGGTGAAACGATCCACCAGCTGCGGCGTCAGACCGATCTCCGGCACCAGCACCAGCGCCTGGCGGCCCCGGGCCAGCGTGCGCTCGATCAGCGCCAGGTAGACCTCCGTCTTGCCGCTGCCGGTGACGCCGTCTACCAGGGTGGCGGAGTAATCGTCCGCCGCCGTCGCCGCCGCCACGGCCGCCAGCTGGTCTTCGTTCAGGTCGACGGGGTTTGCCGGCGCCGCGTCGGCCTCGCCGCTCTGCGCGGCTGCGTCCACCTGCCGCTCGCTGCTCTCGATCAGGCCCTTGTCCTCCAGCGCCTTGCGGACGCGGCGCCAGGGCGGGCAGAGCCGGTCCAGCTCTGCGGCGGTGAGCCCGCCGGACGGGGCGTCGGCCAGCGCGGCCAGCAGTTCCGCCTGCCGCGGCGCCCGCCGGGCCGCCGCCGTTGCGTCGGCAGCTGCCCCCGCGGACGTCAGCTGCCAGCAGGTCTCGGAGGGATGCAGGCTCCGGCCCTCGCGCAGCAGTGCCGGCAGCGCTGCGGCCACCACCTCGCCCACCGGGTGATGGTAGTAGCCGGCGGCGAAGTCGATCAGCCAGGCCAGGCCGCCGTCCACCACCGGCTCCTCGTCCAGCACCGCGGCGATGCGGCGCAGCCGGGAGCGCGGCAGCTCGCTCTGCGCTGCCGTGCCCCAGAGCAGCCCGATGCGCTGGCGGCGCCCGAAGGGCACCTTCAGCCGGACGCCGCGACAGAGCGTTGCGGGGTCGACACCGTCGGGCGGCAGATAGTCGAACAGGCGGGACAGGGGCGCCTTGATGGCGACTCTCAGCACCGCGGGGGCGGTCTCGGCGGGTTTCTGCTCGTTGGTTGACAAGTTGTGGATAAGTCTGTGGACGGAAACCCGCCGGCCGGCCGGACAGTCGCACCGCCGTCCTCCGGTGCGGATCGGCCGCGCGCGCCGTCGGCCGCCCGATTAATGAATGAAATCATGCCCTTGAGCAGATCCGACCGCGGCTCGGCGGACGCCTTCGGGTTGCCATGAAAATGCAATATCCCCTGTGCAAAAGAACAGCGTCCTGCCTGTCAACCGGAGCCCTGCCGACGCGTTGGGAGACTGTACGCGAACATAGTGTAATGCTTACCGGAGTCAAGCATGGTGGCTGTACAGCGGACGGTAACCTTCGCCGGGGTGATCTCATGAGCCGGGATGCGGCCGGAGAGGCGGGCGTCGGCGCCGTGGCGCTGAAGCGCCGCTGGGACAGCCCGCGGGATGGCCAATGGCTTTGCCGGGAGCGAGGAGCGGGGGCACTGGAGCAGGAGCAACAACTGAATGCCTTTCTCGCCGGCGTGGAGCGGCGGGCCCTGCGCATCGCCGAGATCGGCACGGGCGACCGGGACGAGGCCATGGATCTGGTGCAGGACGCCATGATCCGGCTGGTGCGCAACTACGCCCGGCGCCCCGAGTCGGAGTGGGCGCCGCTGTTCTTCCGCATCCTGACGAACCGGGTGCGGGACAGCCAGCGCCGCCGGACCGTGCGCAACCGGGTCATGTCCTGGTTCGGCGGGGACGGCGAAGACGGCCGCCCCGACCCGGTGGCCGAGGCTCCGGATCCGGACACCGGCGCACCGGATGAACAGCTGGAGATGCGCGAGACCATGGCGGTGCTGGAGACGGCCATCCGGGCCCTTCCGGCGCGGCAGCAGGAGGCGTTCATGCTGCGCAACTTCGAGGGTCTCGACGTGGCGGCTACCGCGGCGGCGATGGGCTGCTCCGAGGGCAGCGTGAAGACACATTATTCGCGTGCCGTGCATGCACTGCGGGCACGCCTTGGCGAGAGCTGGCAATGAAGAACAGGCGAGACGGCGGCGGAAGCGACCCTATTTATGGAGATCGCTATCACGATCGCTACGAAGGCAGCGGCGGCGCTCTCGAGGAGCGGAGCCGACGCGCGTTCGACGACAGCGTGGAGGCGCTGGATGCAGCGACGCTCTCGCGGCTGAACCGCGCGCGCCGGACGGCGCTGGCCGGCGACGGCGGTCCGCGCCTGGCGTCCGGCTGGCAGCCCATAGCCACCATGGCCGGCGCGGCCGCGGTGGCGGTGCTGGCGGTCGGACTGTGGCTGGGACAGATGCCGGAGGAGCCGGTGGCGGAGCGCGAGACGGTCGTCGCCGTGGCGGCGGAGGAAGCGGAGGATCTCGAGATCGTGCTCCAGGACGAGAGCCTCGACATGCTGGCCGAGCTGGAATTCTATGACTGGGTGGATTCGGAAGAGGCCTTCCGGAGCGCGCCCGGCGGGAGCGGCAACATTGGCTGACGCGGTACGGGGACCGGTGCCGGCGGCCGCGTCCGGGGCGCGGCGAGGCGGCGGCATTGCGGACGGCATGCTGCCAGTCCTGGCTTTGCTGGTCGTGCTAATGGCGCCGGCCCATGCCGGAGAGTCACCGCCCGACGCGGAGCAGCCGGACGACATGGCGTTCATCGAATACCTGGGCAGCTGGGAAGAGGATGACAGTGACTGGATCGCGCTCGCCGGCACGGCGCCGGAGGAATCCGAACGCCGGCAGCCGTCGGCGGAGCGCGAGCAGGACGAGGAGAAAGGGACCGATGAAGACACGGGTTGATTGGCCGACGAAGGCGGAACCGGCAAACGCGTCGGGCGCGGCAGCGCTGCTGCGCGTCCTGCTGCTGGCAGCACTGCTCCTCGGCGGCGCGGCGACGGCGCTGGCACAGGAGAGGCCGGAGGCGCCGGCCTGGGATGCGCTCACCGGCGAGCAGCAGCGGGTGCTGGCCCGCTTCGAGGATCGCTGGGAGGAGATGCCCGCCGAGCGGCGGCGCAGGCTGGCGAACGGCACCGAGCGCTGGCTGGAGATGAGCCCCGACGAGCGGGAGGCGGCGCAGGAGCGCTTCACGCGCTGGCGCGACCTCGGCGACGAACAGCGGGCGCGTATCCGCGAGCGCTACGAGACATTCCGCGAGCTGCCGCCGGAGGAGCGGGAACGCATCCGCCGCAACTTCGAGCGCTTCCGGGACCTGCCGGAAGAGCGCCGCCAGGAGCTGCGGGAACGGTGGCGGTCGCTCAGCCCGGAGCAGCGCCAGAACATTCGCGAGCGCATGCGTGACCGGCGTCCGCCGAGGGGACGATGACGAGAGACGATGACGAGGGACGCTGAGGAGAAGACCACCGCACTGTCATCCTGCTGTCACACCCCTCAGGTTGCATTTCCCCGGTCTTGGGGCAAACTAAGCCGGCGCCCCCGGGGGGACGTGACACATGCAGGCTATCAGCACAGAGAGCATCTTCCAGCAGGTCCTGCGCACGGACGTGGCAGGCATGCCGCTGGAATGGATCGACTACCGCGAGGCGGTCCGCCTCTATCACACGGGGCAGGTCGCCTATGCCTGCGGTACGCTCCTCTACACGCTCCACGGCGGCTACAACGCGCTGACCGGACACCGCAGCTCGGTTGACGTGAACTCCATCATCGCCACGCACGGTACCCACCAGAGCCTGGCCGCCAACCGGGAGCACTACGTGCCGCCCCTCAACAACCGTACGCTGTTCCGGCGCGACGCGAACCTGTGTCTGTACTGCGGCCTGGTATTCCAGACCCGTGAGCTGACCCGCGACCACGTCACGCCCATCTCCCAGGGCGGCAGGGATCTGTGGACCAACGTGGCCACCGCCTGCCGGCGCTGCAACAACCACAAGGGCGGGCGCACGCCGGAGCAGGCGGGCATGCAGCTCATCGCCATCCCGTTCACGCCGAGTTATGCCGAGTACATCTACCTGAAGGGCCGGCGCGTGCTGGCCGACCAGATGGAGTACCTGCTGGCGCACATCCCGCGTTCCAGTCCGCTGCACGCGCGCCTGCGCGACCACCTCCAGGCCAACGCCGCCGGCATGGCGATGCCTGCCTGAGGGCACCGGCGGACACGTGCTCTATCTGATCGACGCCAGCGTCTACGTCTTCCGCGCCTGGTTCTCGCTGCCCGACGACATGGTCGACGGCGACGGCAATCCCGTGAACGCCCTGTTCGGCTTCGCCCGCTTCCTGGCGGACTTCGTGGAGGAGGTGCGGCCGGAGTACATCGCCGTGGCCTTCGACGAGAGCCTCGCCAGCTCCTTCAGGAACGAGATCTATCCCGCCTACAAGGCCAACCGGGATCCCGCGCCGCCGGAACTGGAGCGTCAGTTCCGCCGCTGCCGGGCCTTCACCCGGGCGCTCGGGCTCGCAGAATGCGCGAGCCCGCTGTACGAGGCGGACGACCTGATCGGCGCCCTGGTCGTCGACGGCCGTGCCCGCGGTCTGCCGGCCACCATCGTCAGCCGCGACAAGGATCTGGCCCAGCTCCTGTCGGCGAAGGACACCCTGTGGGACTACGCGGGCCGCCGCCGGCTCGGCTACGAGCAGATACCCGAGGCCTACGGCGTATGGCCGGAGCAGATCGCCGACTTCCTGGCGCTGGCGGGCGACGCCGTGGACAACATCCCCGGCGTACCCGGCGTGGGCAAGAAGACGGCGGCGGCACTGCTCGGTCATTTCGGCAGCCTGGATGTGATCTACGCCAACCTGGACCGGGTGTGCGACGTGCCGGTGCGCGGTGCGGCGAAACTGGGCGCGCGGCTGGAGGAGCACCGGGCCGCGGCGATGCTGGCGCGACAGCTCACCGCGATCGCCTGCGATGCGCCGCTGGAGTTCCGCTCCGCCGAGGCGCGCCGGCGCACACCCGACATGGACGCGCTGCACGGCGTCTGCGACGAGGCCGGCTTCGGCACCGCGCTCCGGCGCCAGTGCGAGCGCATCGCCTCGATCAACGCCGCCGTCTGAACCGTGTCGGAGACGCTCGCCGACGCCGTCGCCGCCGCCTGCGGCATCCGCATCGACGCCGCCAGCCGGCGTCCGCTGGGCGGCGGCAGCATCAATTTGGCGGCCCGGGTGGACAGCGACGCCGGACCCCTGTTCCTGAAGACCAACCGGGCCGACGGCTACGAGATGTTCGCCGCCGAGGCCGAGGGCCTGGCCGAGCTGGAGGCGGCGGCCGCCGTGCGCGTGCCCCGGGTCCACGGTCTGGGCGTCGACGCGGGACGCGCCTGGCTGCTGCTGGAATATCTCGACCTCGGCCCGGCCGATGCCGGCTGCCGGCGGCGGCTGGGGACGGCGCTGGCGGCGCTGCATCGCCACACCGCGGAACGGCACGGCTGGCACCGGGACAACACCATCGGCTCGACGCCGCAGCCGAATGGCCGGGACGACGACTGGGTGCGGTTCCTGGCGGAGAAGCGCATCGGCTTCCAGCTGGAGCTGGCCGGGCGCAACGGCTACGGACGCGATCTCGGCGCGGACGGCGAGGCGCTGCTGGTGCGGCTGTCTGACTTCTTCGCCGGCTATACGCCGGTGCCGTCACTGCTGCACGGGGATCTCTGGGGCGGCAACTTCGCCGCGGCGGACGGCGAGCCGGTGATCTACGACCCCGCGGTCTACTACGGCGACCGGGAGACGGACATCGCCATGACCGAGCTGTTCGGCGGTTTCGGTGCCGAATTCCAGGTGGCCTACCGCGAGGCCTGGCCCATCGACGCCGGTTACGCGGTGCGCCGCGACCTCTATCAGCTCTACCACGTGCTGAACCATCTCAATCTCTTCGGCGGTGGCTATCTCTCGCAGGCCCGCGCGCTGCTCCGCCGCCTGCTCACCGCCTAGTCCGACCAATAGTCCGCCTTTAGCAGCGCGATGTCCGTGCCTTCCGGCGCCCGGATCGTGCCCAGGGTTTCGCCCGGCAGGTCCGGCCCCGTGCCGGGGACGACACCCAGCCGGTCCAGGGCCGCCTGCAGCGCCGCGGCATCGGCGACCCGGTATACCAGCAGCGGCCGGGCGAGCGCGGGCCGCGGGCCCAGTCCCAGCACCAGGCCGTCCACGGCGAGACGGAAGCGGGGCTCCGGCTCCTCCCGGTGCGCCGCCAGCCGGGGTGCCAGCGGCGCCCAGAAGTGGGCCGCGGCGAGCGCATCGCGCACGGGCAGCGCGAGTTCCAGGCACTCGCCCAGCAGGGAGGGCCCGGGCGTCTCCGGCGCCGGGGAATAGGTGCGCGCCTCCACCAGCATGACGGCCGTGCCGTCCGGGTCGCGCAGGACGGCACGGTTGAACTCGTCCTCGCCGAGCCGCGTCTGCTCGAACTCGGTGCCCGCATCCTGCAGCGTGAGCACGTGCCGGCGCAGCGAGGGCTGCACGAGGGTCACGACCGGGCTGGCGACCGGGTCCTCGTGCAGTCCGATGAACACCGTGCCGTCGGTCACCACCGCGTACTTGTGCGGCCAGACCTCGCCGACGGCGAGTTCCGTGAAACCGAGTGTGCGGTAAAAGTGTAGCGACTCCAGGATGTCCGGCGCGGCGAGGCCGAGTTCCAGGAAGCGCCCGGCCACCCTCAGTCCTCGGCCCCCATCGCCCGGGCCAGCTCGGCGCTCTTGAGCGCGTCGCGGGCACCGAGCTCGCTCTCGGTCTCCGGCCAGCCGGAGGCATGGCGGTAGACGAGGTCGGTCAGGCACTCGATGTGGTCGTCCCGTGCGTTCAGGCAGGGAATGTAGGAGAGCCTGCCGCCGCCGGCTTCCTCGAACAGCTCACGGTTCTGCATGGCGATCTCCTCCAGCGTCTCGAGACAGTCTGCCGAGAAGCCGGGGCACACGACGTCCACGCTCTCGAGCCGCTCTTCGCCCCAGGCCTGCAGAGTCTCGTCGGTATAGGGCCGGAGCCACTCTTCCCGGCCCACCCGGGACTGGAAGCTCAGCAGCCACTCGTCCGGCCCGAGTCCGAGTTCCTCGGCCACCAGCCGCGCGGTCTTCTGTGACTGGCAGTGATAGGGGTCGCCGCTCAGGAAGTAACGCTGGGGGATGCCGTGGAAGGAGAACAGCAGCCGCCTGCCGGCGCCGTGTTCCTCCCGGTGCTCGCGGATGGAGCGGGCCAGCGCCTGTATGTAGGCCGGCTCGTCGTGATACTGGTTGATGAAGCGGAACTCGGGTATCCAGCGGCGGTTCTGCAGCACCCGGGTGACGCGGTCGAACACGGTGGCCGTGGTGGTGCCGGAGTACTGGGGATACAGCGGCAGCACCACCAGGCGGCGCACGTTCTTCTCGCGCAGCCGCTCCAGCGCCTCCGGGATGGCCGGGGCGCCGTAGGACATCGCCAGCTCGACGGCCAGCTCGCCGTCGATGCGCCGGGAGAGCTTCTCGGCCAGCCCCTTCGCGATGAGTTCGCTGTTCAGCAGCAGCGGCGAGCCCGCCTCGGTCCAGATTTTCTCGTAGGCCTCGGCGGAACGTGCCGGCCGGATCCTCAGGACGACCAGATTCAGCACCAGCCACCAGAACAGCCGCGGCGCCTCGACCACCCGGGCATCCCCGAGGAACTCGGCGAGGTAGCGGCGCACGGCGGAGGTGCTCGGCTCGCCGGGCGTGCCCAGGTTGACTAGCAGCACCCCGAGCGCGTCGGGTGCGGCGTGGCGGAATCGGGTCTCGCCCTGATACTTCGGCATGACTGCTGGCTGGCTACTCTGGTACTGCGCGTGAACGCCCGGCGAACGAGCGACGAGGCCGGCTAAAGTACCAAGCCCGGGTGCGGGAGGCTATAGTCGGCGCGGTTAGCGCCGTTTCGCGGGGGGGACGAGGCCGATGCACGAGCCGACGCAAGACGACATCACGCCGGCCTCGACGGAGCCGCCGGACAGGCTGGAGCTGACCCGCGACGTGCTGGTATTCCAGGCCAAACTGGCGATGGACGGGCTACTCGATTTCCTGCTGATACCGGTCTCCTTCGCGGCGGCCCTGGTCAGCTTCTTCGAGCCGCGCCGGGAGCGCGATGCCTTCTACCGGGTGGTGGCCGCCGGCGCGCGGGCCGACCGCTGGATCAACCTGTTCGGCGTCGGGGAGCGCCACGACCGGGCCGCCGATGCCGGGGCCGAAGGGGAGGCCGGCATGGACGTGGTCGTCGCGCGCATCGAGGACTACCTGAAGCGCGAATACGAGGAAGGCAGGATGCCGGGGCCGGCGCGGAACACCATCGAGCGCGTCGTCACCCGCCTGCGCGAAGACACCGACGGAGGAGCCGATGAGAAAGATCCCGGAGGCGATCCGCCGCGCCCGTGAGCAGTGGAGCCATACCGGCCGCGGGCGCCCGCCCGGGGCGCCGGAGCCCGGCCCGGGCCAGGAGTCCGTCTGGGACTACCCGCGCCCGCCGGCGCTGCGGCCCTGCGGGCGCCGGGTGCGAGTGGAGTTCGCCGACGTCGTCGTCGCGGACAGCAGCGGCGCGATGAAGCTCTGCGAGACGGCCAGCCCGCCCACCTACTATCTGCCGCCGGCAGACGTGCGCGAGGACCTGCTGGTGCCGGCAGGCAAGCGCACGATCTGTGAATGGAAGGGCCAGGCCCGTTACTGGACGCTGGCGGTCGGCGAGCGCACGGCCGAGGCGGCGGTGTGGGCCTACGCGGATGCCTGGCCCGGCTTCGAGCCCATCGCGGGCTGGTACGCGTTCATGCCGGGCGCCATGGACGCGTGCTACGTGGGCGACGATCGCGTTACGGCGCAGAACGGCGGCTTCTACGGCGGCTGGATCACCCCGGACATCGTCGGGCCGTTCAAGGGCGAGCCCGGCACCGGACACTGGTAGAAAGGGCACGGGAGGCGAGATGGAGGCATTCCGTATCCGCGTGGCGGACGAGGTCCTGGAGGACCTCGCTGAACGGCTCGGCCGCACCCGCTGGCCGGCCACGATCCCGGGCAGCGGGTGGGACTACGGCACCGACACGGACTACCTGCGGGCCCTGTGCGAGTACTGGCGCGACGACTATGACTGGCGTGCCGGCGAGGCGCTGCTGAACGGCTTCGATCAGCAGCGGGTCGACGTCGACGGCCTCGCGATGCACTGCATCCACCAGCGGTCTCCCCATGCGGACGCCCTGCCGCTGGTGCTCACCCACGGCTGGCCGGACACGGTCTGGCTGTTCCACCGCATCATCGGCCCGCTGACCCGGCCGCAGGAACATGGCGGCGATGCGGCCGACGCTTTCCACGTGATCTGCCCGTCCATGCCGGGCTATGGCTGGTCGGAGGCGCCGGCGGAGCCGGGCTGGCACGTCCGCCGCATCGCCGAGGCCGAAGCCGCGCTGGTGCGCAAGCTCGGCTACGAGCGCTACGGCGTGCAGGGCGGCGACTGGGGCTCGCTGATCTCGCCCTGGATGGCGCTCGCGGATCCGGAGCGGGTCTGTGGCGTGCACCTGAACATGGTGCCCGCCGCGCCGCCGCGGGACAGGGAGCCCAATGAGGAGGATCTCGCGGCGCTGCAACGGGGCCGCGCACACCAGCGCACGGGCATGGGCTATGCGCAGATTCAGGGCACCCGGCCGCAAACCCTCGGCGTGGCACTGAACGACTCGCCCGCGGGGCTTGCCGCGTGGATCGTGGAGAAATACCGGGAATGGTCCGACTGCGGCGGCGACGTCGAGAGTGTCTTCCCCCGCGACGTGCTGCTCACCGGCATCACCGCCTACTGGGTGACCGGCTCCATCACGTCGTCCATCCGCCTGTATTACGAATCCATGCGCGCCGGCATGTTCGGCCCGCCGGCGGACTACGTGGCTACGCCCACCGGCGTCGCTGTCTTCCCGAAGGAGATCTTCTCAGCGCCGCGGAGCTGGGCGGAACAGCACTACAACATCACCCGCTGGACGGAGTATCCGGCGGGCGGCCACTTCGCGGCCCTGGAGCGCCCGGACGAACTGGTGGCCGACATACGCGCCTTCTTCCGCGACCTGCGCTAGCCGTCCTCGCGC
>CAYQZN010000026.1:0-19061 GCA_964421805.1 uncultured Woeseiaceae bacterium | reverse complement strand
GTGCGCAGCACCGCGGGGGCCATGCAGGCGAAGGTCACGCCCTCCTGCTCCATCAGCTCGTAGATGCGCCGGCCCTCCACTGCGCGCAGGACGACGTGGGTGCCGCCCATGCCGGTCAGCGCGTAGACGCCGCCCCAGCCGTTGACGTGGAACAGCGGCAGCGTCCACAGCTCCACGTCGTCGTGGGCCACGCGCAGATGGGCGATCAGGCTGTAGGCGTTGAGGTAGAAGTTGCGGTGCGTGAGCATGACGCCCTTCGGCCGCGCGGTGGTGCCGGAGGTGTAGTTGATGGAGACCACGTCGTTCTCGTCCCGCGGCGGCGGCGCCGGCGCGTCCGGCGACGACGCCTGGATGAGCGTCTCCCAGTCCGTCCAGCCGCGCCGTTCGGCGCCGTCGTGGGCGGCCACGATCCAGTGCTCCACCCCGGACAGCCGCTCGCGGATGGCATCCACCATGCCGGTGTACTCGTGGTCGACCAGCACTGCCTTCACGCCGGCGTGGTCGATGATGTAGGCGTGGTCTTCCGGCGTCAGCCGGTAGTTCAGCGGCACCAGAATCGCGCCGATGCGGGCGGTGGCGTAGAAGCTCTCCAGGAAGAAGTGGGAGTTCGGACTGAGGATGCAGACCCGGTCCCCCTGTCCGATACCGAGTCCCGTCAGCGCATTGGCCAGCCGCCAGACCCGTTCCGCGTATTCGGCGTAGGTGTAGCGCCGATCGCCGTCCACGACCGCGGTCTTGTCCGGGTACAGGCGCACGGGGCGCTCCAGGAAATCGTCGACCAGCAGCGGTACCTGCATGCGTCATCCCCCTTCCGGTTGTCGTTGTCTGCGTCGCCCCGCGAGTCGTGGCGAGTCGTGCGGCGAGTCATCGATTATGCGGACTCCCGCCGCGGGAATCACCTGTTCCGGCCATGCTGCGGTCGGCCACGGCAGACAGCAGCCGGCACTCTCGCGTAGGCTGACTGCATGATCATCGGCTGCGAGCAAGGCTCCGGGGCATCGGTATGGACCCGACGGGCTGGCCGCTGACGGCGCTGGCGGCCGCGTTCGGCGCCGCCGCGGTGCTGATCGGCGTATTCGGGGTGATCATGACCCGGGCGGCACGCGACCTCGCTCATCGCACCGGTTTCGGCGAGGCGCTCACGGGCGCCGTGCTGATCGGCGGCGCCACGTCGCTGTCCGGCATCACCACCTCGGTGACCGCCGCCTGGAACGGGCATGCCGAACTGGCGGTAAGCAATGCCCTCGGCGGCATCGCGGCCCAGACTGCTTTTCTCGCCATCGCCGACATCTTCTATCGCCGGGCCAATCTGGAACATGCGGCAGCATCGGTCGAGAACCTGATGATGTGCGCTTTCCTGATGATCCTGCTCGCCCTGCAGATGATCGCATTCGCCGTGCCCGGGCTCGCCGTGCTCGGCGTACACCCGGGCAGCGCGCTGCTGATCGGCGCCTATCTCCTGGGCCTGTCGCTGCTGGTGCGCACCCACAAGAGCCCCATGTGGCTGCCGAAACGCACGGCGGACACGCGCCCGGACGGCAGCGCCCGCCCCCTGCGCACTCGCCTCGGACTGCCATCGCTGTGGCTGACTTTCGCCGGCTGCGCCGCGGTGGTGGGCTTCTCGGGCTGGGTCCTTGCCCGGGTCGCCGTGCCACTGGCCGCCCGGACCGGGCTGTCAGAGAGTTTCATCGGCGGCACCTTGACCGCCGTCGCCACCTCGCTGCCGGAACTGGTCATCGCCGTCTCGGCCGTGCGCATGGGGGCCCTCACGCTGGCGGTCGGTGACATCATCGGCGGCAACGCCTTCGATACGCTGTTCGTGGCCATCTCCGATTTCGCCTACCGGGAGGGACCCATCTATGCGGCGGTCGCAGGCGCCGAGCTGCTCTGGCTGGCCCTGACCCTCCTGATGACTGCCGTCCTGATGGCCGGGCTGCTGTTCCGCGAACGCCACGGGGTGGGCAATATCGGTTTCGAGAGCGTTCTGCTGCTGCTCGTCTATCTGGGCGGTGCCAGCCTCGTCGGACTCGCCACCTGACGCCGTCACCCCGGCGGCGGCTCGCTGGCGCGGCGGCGGGTGACGGCGAACGCGATCAGGACGCCGACCGAGACCACGGCGATGATGAGCGTGGCGAGGGCATTGATGTCCGGCGTCACGCCGAGCTTCACCTTCGAGAAGATCAGCATCGGCAGCGTGCTCGCACCCGGGCCGGACACGAAACTCGCGATGACGAGATCGTCCAGCGAGAGCGTGAACGCGAGCAGCCAGCCCGCGGCCATCGAGGGGGCGATCAGGGGCAGCGTGATGTCGAAGAGCACTCTGTGCGGTCTGCCGCCGAGGTCCATGGCCGCCTCCTCCAGCGAGGTATCCAGCGCGACGACCCGGGACCGGACCACCACCGCCACGTAAGCCATGGCGAAGGTGATGTGGGCGATGGTGATGGTGGTCGCGCCCCGTCCTCCCGGCCAGCCGATGAGCCCCTGCAGCGTCACGAACAGGAGCAGCAGCGAGAGGCCCGTGATCACCTCCGGCATCACCAGCGGCGCGGTGATCATGCCGGTGAACAGCGTCCTGCCGCGGAAGCGGTGGAAACGCGCCAGGGCGAGCCCGGCCATGGTCCCGAGCACGGTCGCGACGGTCGCGGTAACCAGTGCGACACGCAGACTCAGCAATGCCGCATCCAGTACCTCCTCGTTGCGCAGGAGTTCCCCGTACCAGCGCGTGGAGAAGCCGCCCCACACGGTGACCAGCCGCGAGTCGTTGAACGAGTAGATCACCACGAGCACGATCGGCAGGTACAGAAAGGCATAGCCGAAGGCCAGCACGCTGAGCAGGAAACGGGACCGACGCCTCATCGCTTCTCCTCCTCGGCCTGATAGCGCTGCAGCAGCATGATCGGCGCGACGAGGAGCAGCAGCAGCACCACGGCAACACTGGACGCGAGGGGCCAGTCGCGGTTCACGAAGAACTCGTCGAACAGCACCCGGCCGATCATGAGGCTCTCCGGACCGCCGAGGAGATAGGGGATGACGTATTCGCCCATGGCGGGGATGAAGACCAGCAGGCAACCGGCGATGACGCCCGGCCGCGACATGGGCCAGGTGACGTCGCGGAACGCTTCCCAGGGCCGTGCGCCGAGATCGGCGGCGGCCTCCACGGTGTCCTGGTCCAGCCGTTCCAGGGTCGCGTAGAGGGGCAGGACCATGAACGGCAGATAGGAGTAGACGATGCCGATGTAGATCGCCAGATCCGTATAGAGGAGCTCGAGCGGCTGTTCGATGATGCCCAGCCAGAGCAGGAGCTGATTGATGAAGCCATAGTTGTTCAGCAGCCCGATCCAGGCATACACCCTCAGCAGGAACGAGATCCAGAAGGGCAGGATGATGGCCAGGAGCAGGTAGCCGCGGACCCGCTCGCCGGCGCGCGCTATCGCGAGCGCCATCGGATAGCCGAGCAGCAGACAGAGCACCGTCGCGCTGGCGGCCAGCAGCACGGAACGGAGATAAGTGTAGAGGTAGAGTTTGTCCTGCAGCAGGAACAGATAATTGTCCGCGCTCGCCTGCAGCTCGCCCGTCGCCGGATCCAGCAGGGGCGTGAACGGCGGCTGCGCGATCACCGGATCGGCCAGACTGATCTTCAGGACGATCGCGAACGGGGCGAGGAAGAACGCCAGCAGCCAGACGTAGGGCGCCGCCACCACGATCCGCTCCCAGAGGGCGTCGCGGTGGCGGTGTGGGACCGGATGCTGCACGCCGTTCAGTCCTCGAGCAGTATCGTGCTCGCCGCGTCCCAGGACAGGTAGACCTCGTCTTCCCAGTCGATCGGGCGCTCGGCCGAACGGCGCCGGTTCTGCGCGCTCACCAGCACCACCTTGCCGCTGGCGAGGCGTACCTGATAGAGCGACAGATTGCCGAAATAGCCGAAGTCCCAGACGACGCCGCGCAGCGTCGTCTGCTCGCGACCGCTCGGCGGCTCCTTGTCGATGAAGATCTTCTCCGGGCGGACCGCGATACTCGCACGCCGTCCGGGGGCGAGCTCCTGCGCGGTCTCGGCGTGCAGGACGGTGCCGGCTTCGGCACAGTCGACGGCCGCGCGGCCTCGCTCCGCCTCCGTCACCTTGCCCTCGAAGATATTGATGTTGCCGATGAACTCCGCGACGAAACGGGAGCCGGGATACTCGTACATCCGCTTCGGCGTATCCACCTGGCGCAGCCGGCCCGCCTCCATCACCGCGATGCGCGTCGAGAGCATCATCGCCTCCTCCTGATCGTGGGTGACCACGACGAAGGTGATGCCGAGTTCGTCCTGCAGATTGGCGAGCTCGAACTGGGTGTGCTCCCGCAGCTTGCGGTCGAGGGCGGCCAGCGGCTCGTCCAGCAGCAGCACCTTCGGCTGTTTGACGAGAGCGCGTGCCAGCGCCACCCGCTGGCATTGCCCGCCGGAGAGCTGCCCGGGTCGGCGCGCGGCGAACTCCGCGAGTTTCACGAGCTCCAGCATGGCCGCCACCCGGTCGTCGATCTCGCCGCGGGGCAGGCGCTCCTTCTTCAGGCCGTAGGCGACATTGTCACGCACGCTCATGTGCGGGAAGAGCGCGTAGGACTGGAACATCATGTTGACCGGACGGCGGTACGGCGGCTGCTCGGTGACGTCGGCGCCGTCGATGATCACGCGGCCGGCGCTGGGCGTCTCGAAGCCCGCCATGATCCTGAGCAGCGTCGTCTTGCCGCAGCCGGAAGCGCCGAGGATCGAGAACAGCTCGCCACGGTAGATGGCGAGATCCACGCCGTCCACCGCCGTGAAATCGCCGAAGCGCTTGCCGATGCCCTGCAGCTCGATGAACGGCCGCGCGCCGGGCTCCTCCCAGGGGCGCTCCGCCGCCTTCTGTTCCGGCGTCCGCGCGCCCGGCACTGCCCCCTGCATCAGATGCCGCTCTTGACCCGGGCCCAGGCCCGCGTGCGAGGACGCTCCATCTTCGGCGGGGCCACCGGGGCGAGATGGGCCCGCCCCAGGACGGTGTCGTCCGGATAGATGCCGGGGTCGTTCACGACCGCCGGGTCGAGCAGCGGCAGCGAGGAACGGTTGCCGTTCGCGTAATAGACGTAGTTGGAGATTTCGGCGATGACCTCCGGGCGCAGCAGGAAGTTGATGAAGCGATACGCATTGTCCGGGTGCGGCGCGTCCGCCGGGATGTACAGCCCGTCGTACCAGAGCATCGTGCCCTCGGCCGGCACCGTATACTCGAGGTGTACGGGCGCCGCGGTCTCGGCCGCGCGCGCCGCCGCCTGGGCGTAGTCGCCGGACCAGCTCATGGCGATGCACACTTCCCGGTTCGGCAGATCGCTGATCATCTTCGTCGAGCTGAAGTAGCGAATGTAAGGCCGGACTTTCATGAGTTGTTCCTCCGCTGCCTGCAGATGCGCCAGCTCGAGGCTGCCTGGCGGCAGACCGAGATAGGCCAGCACCATCGGGAAGACGTCCGTGGGCGAGTCGAGCAGGGTCACGCCGCAGTCCGCGAAGCGCCGCACGATCTCCGGATCGAAGAGCATCCTCGCACTGTTCACCGGCGCATCGGGCATGCGCTCGCGCACCAGGTCCACGTTATAGGCGAAACCGGTCGTGCCCCACATGTACACGGCGGAGTGTTCGTTGGCGCCGGGGTAACCCTCCACCTGCTCGATGATCTTCGGGTCCAGGTGCTTCCAGTTCGGCAGCCTGGAGCGGTCCAGCGGCTGGTAGATGCCGATGGGGATCAGCCGGGCCGAGAACTGCCCCGAGTGCACGACGACATCGTAACCGGTATTGCCGGCCAGCAATTTCGCATCGACGATCTCGGACGAGTCGTACGTGTCGTAGTTGACCTCGATGCCGGTCTCGCGCTCGAAGCGCTCGATGGTGTCCGGTCCGATGTAGTCCGACCAGTTGAAGACGTTCACCACCTTCGCGCCGCCGTCGGCATCCGATTCGCTGCGACCGCCGCAGCCTGTGCCCATGAGAACGAGGCCGGCGACAAGGATGAAGGCCAGGGCAGACCTTGCAGTCGATACGGCGGGTACGATTCGCATCGCCTCCTTATGCGCAAAATGCGGCGTGTTGTAAAGCGACGGCACGAGCTGACCCCGCCGCAGGCCGGCGTCACATGCCATCGAGCCCGCGTTTCAGCAGGCAGCCGGCGATGATCTGGCGCTGGATCTCGCTGGTGCCCTCCCAGATGCGGTCGACGCGCAGTTCGCGGAAGAACCGCTCGGCGACGTTCTCCCGCATGTAGCCGCGGCCGCCGAAGATCTGCACGGCCCGGTCGGCCACGCGGTTGGCCATCTCCGAGGCGTACAGCTTCACCAGCGAGCAACGGGCGTGCAGCGTCTTCGCGTCCTCGCCCCGGTCCTGGGCCGCGGCCGCCTCGTAGGTCATGAGCCGCGTCGCCCACAGTTCGGTAACGCTGTCGGCGAGCAGCGCCTGTATGGCCTGTTTCTGCGCCAGCGGCTCGCCGCCGACCTCCCGTCCGGCCGCGAACGCCGTCGCCTCCTCGATCAGCCGCGCCGCCGCCCCGCAGCAGCGCGCCCCGATCATCAGCCGCTCGCGCCGGAACCAGGCCCGCGTGTAGGTCATGCCGTCCCCGGCCCTGCCCACCCGTGCCCCAACCGGCACGCGGACGTCGGCGAACCGGTAGGTGGGATGGTGCGCGGCGAAGGTATGGCTGAAGTGAGGGCAGTCGATCATCTCGATGCCGGGCGTATCCTTGTCGACGAAGAACAGCGCCTGCTCCTCGCCCCCGTCGACGCGACCCTGGAACCAGATGAAATCGGCGAGGTTGGCGCTGGTGACATACCACTTCTCACCATTCAGCAGGTAGTCGTCGCCGTCGCGCGCAGCGGTCGCCTTCAGACCGGCCACGTCCGAGCCCGGCCCGGCCTCGGTGATGGCATAGCAGTCGTGGCGCTCGCCCCGCATCAGCGGCAGGATGTAGCGCTCGATCTGCTCCTCGCTGCACGCCTCGAACATCCAGCTCTGCGGTTCCGCGAAACACCAGGAGAGCGCGTTCGTCACCCGCCCGAGCTGCTCCCAGACGGCGGCCTGGGTCACGATCGGCAGCCCGAGGCCACCGTAATCCCGCGGCACGTCCATGCCGCTGAAGCCCAGTTCCAGCGCCCGCGCCTTGTTGCCTGCCGCGATCTCGCGCGGCAACCGGCCCTCGTTGAGCTCGGCCTCCACCTCGTGCGGCTGCAGATAGTCCTCGGCGAAGCGGCGTGCCTTCTCCTGCCACTCCCGGCTCTTGTCGTCCAGCTGTATGTCCATTCCTCGCTTTCTCCCGGCCGCTGTGTTCAGCCCTGCACCACTCCCGCCAGATGTTCGGGGAACAGGCTCTCCAGCATGGCGAAGGTGGTGTCCCGGGCCCGGCGTCGACTCCACTCGTTGGGACTCATGAGGCAATTCAGCCAGAGCCCGTCAGTCAGCGCCGCCAGCGAATCGGCGATGGTGCGCGCGTCCATGCCCCCGCCGCCGCCCTGCGCCAGCAAGTCCTCCACCACCGCCGTGAGCCGCCGCGCGTTCGCCGCGTCCCGGGCGCGGCAGATGCGCCGGTAGGTGGGCCGGGACTTCGCCTCGCCGTAGAATGCGAACCACACTGCCAGGGAGCGCCGGTTGCAGACCGCCGGGCTGAAATCGGCCGCCACCACGGCGGCCAGCCGGTCGGCGGGCTCGGGCCCGGCGCCCGCCAGGGCCTCCGCCACGGTGGACTCGTACTGGTCCGCAAGGATGCGCAGCGTCTCGTTCAGCAGGTTGTCCTTGCTCTGGAAATGCAGATTCACGATTCCCTGCGCCAGACCGGCCTCCGCCGCCACCTCACTGAGCGTGAGTCCGCTGATACCCGAGCGCTCTATGCACACGAGCGTGGCATCGATCAGCTGGCGCCGTCGGACCTCCGGTGCGGCGCGGGTGGCGCGCTGTCTGGTCATTGGTCTATGATAGCGCTTAATGAATGATTGTTCATTCACTATTTTGCCACAATGCGCGAGCCGCCGACAGCCGCGGCCGAGGACCGGACCATGCGTGACCTGACGAGATCCAACGAACAATTCCGCAAGGCATCCACCCGATTGCCACTCGGTGTGGCGTCGAACTTCCGCTACTGGGGAGAGGATCGCACCATCTATATCCGCGAGGGCCGTGGCGGGCGTCTGACCGATATCGACGGCAATGTCTATGTGGATTACCGGCTGGGATACGGCCCCTGCATCCTCGGCTACGCCGACCCGCGCGTCGATGCCGCGGCACGGGACGGCATGGACGTGGGCGGCGTCTTCGCGCTCGCGACCGAGCGCGAGTACGAGGTGGCCGAGAAAATCGCCCGCATGGTCCCGTCGGCCGAGCTGGTGCGCTACTCCAACTCCGGCACGGAAGCGGTCATGGCCGCGCTTCGCCTCGCCCGCGGCTATACCGGCAAGGACTCCTACGTGGTGGTGGAGGGCGGCTACCACGGCGTGTTCGATTCGGTGCTCTGGTACACCGACGTCGAGGAATGGCAGCCCGGGGACGGCGAACCCGAGGTCATGCCCTACAGCGAGGGCGTGCCGAACCTGATGAAAAAGCTCTATCACACGGTGCCGCTGAACGACGCCGAGGCACTGGAGGACGTTCTGCGCCACCACGGCGACGACATCGCCGCATTCCTGATCGAGCCGATCATGGGCAATTGCTGCTCGATCGCCGCGGAAGCGCAGTACCTCGAGGACGTGCGCGAGCTCTGCAGCCGCTATGGCGTGCTGATGATCGTGGACGAGGTGAAGACCGGCTTCCGGGTCGCTAAGGGCGGCGTGCAGGAACTGTTCGGCATCGAGGCGGATCTCTGCACTTTCGCCAAGGCCGTCGCCAACGGCTACCCGCTGGCGGTGCTGGCCGGCCGCGAGGAGTTCATGCGCAAGATCGAGGACGGCGTCGTCCACGGCGGCACGTTCACCGCCCATTCGGTGGCGCTGGCGGCGGCGGAGAAGACGCTCGAGATCCTGGAGGAGACCGACGCGCTCGCCACCATCGAGGACTACGGCCGGCGTCTGCAGGCCGGCATCGGCGAGATACTGAACCGTCGTTCGATACCTCACTGCTTCGTGGGCCATCCATCGATGGGCGGACTGTTCTTCCGCGAGGAGCCGCCGCGAAATTATCGCGACTGGGTCAATACCGACTACGGCTTCTACGACAGCCTTGCGCCTCACCTGCACGATCTCGGCGTGCTGGTCGAGCCGGACTCCCGGGAGCCCTGGTTCATCTGCGAGGCGCACGAGACCGGCGACTGCCTCGGCGACACCCTCGAGGGCTTCGAGGCGGCGCTGGAACGCAAGCTGGCCCATGACGCCGGGCGGACCGCGGCGCGCCGCAGCGCCGGCTCCTGACCACGCAGGCGGCGCGTTGAACGCCCCGGCTCATCGCCTCGACCCCCTGCTCCGGCCGCGCTCCATCGCTCTGGTCGGCGCCTCGGCCCGGCAGCCGAGCATGGGACAGCTGGCGCTGGCGAACCTGCTCGCCGGCGGCTATGCGGGGCGCATCTATCCGGTGAACCCGCGCTACACCGAGGTGGCGGGTCTGGAGTGCCTGCCGAGCCTGGCCTCGCTGCCCGAGGTGCCGGAGATGGTGATATTCGCGGTCTCCGACGAGCGTATCGAGGCCGCGCTGGAGGATGCGCTGCAGGCGGGGACGGCCGCCGTCACGATCATGTCGGCGCTCGCGGCAGCCGACGACGCCACGGCACGGGCGGCGGGCCGGCCGGTGTTGCGTGAGCGCATCGCCGCGCGGCTGGCAGAAACCGGCGTGCTCTGCTGCGGCGGCAACGGTATGGGTTTCTACAACGTGCGGGACCGGGTCTGGGCGACCGGCTTCGATGCCCGTCATCACGAGCCTCCGGGCAACGTCGCGCTGCTCTCGCAATCCGGCGCCGGCATGTGCGGCATCGTCGACTGCGACGAGCGCCTGGCCTTCAATCTCGCCGTGTCCACGGGGCAGGAACTCACGACCGGCATCGACGAGTATCTCGACTTCGCCCTCGCGCTGCCCGAGACGCGGGCGGTGGGACTGTTCCTGGAGCGGGCGCGCAACGCGGCGGCTCTCGCCGCCGGTTTCGCCAGGGCCCGGGAGCGCGGCATCCCGATCGCCGTGGTCAAGACCGGCCGCACGGCGTGGGCGGCCGAGCTGGCCGTCTCCCACTGCGGCATGCTGGCCGGCGACGACGCGGCCTACGAGGCCCTGTTCGAGCGCTACGGCGTGCAGCGCGTGCGCGATCTCGACGAACTCGCCAATGCCCTCATCCTGTTCACCCAGCCCCATCGGCCCGCCGCCGGCGCGGTCGTCTCCCTGCACGATTCGGGCGGCGAGCGGCAGCTCATGGTGGACCTCGCCGCCGATGCCGGCGTCGAATTGACCGATCTCGCCCCCGCCACGGTGCGCAGTCTCGAGGCCGTGCTCGACCCGGAACTGCCCGCCGTGAACCCGCTCGACGGCTGGAGCCGCGGCGGGGCGGAGGCCGAAGAGCGGATGGCGGAGGCCCTGGGTATCCTGATGAGCGACCCGGGCGCCGCCATCGGGCTGCTGGTGCACGACCGTGCGCCCTACGGTCGCATCTACGAGAGCTACGTGGATTACATGCGCCGTGCGCATGCAGCCAGCGGCAAGCCCGTCGTACTGATCGGCTCACGGCAGGGCACCGGCAGCGATCCGCTGGTGATCAGCGCGACCCGTGACCTCGGATTCCCGGTACTCGACGGCGTCCCCGCCGCCCTGGCCGCGGTGCGCTGCCTGCTCGCCTGGCGGGACAGCCGCGAACGGGCCGAACCCGTGGCACCTCCTGCCCCGGCCGACGCCGGCCCGCGCTGGCGCGAGCGACTGGCGGCCGGCGGCGCGCCGGACGGCACCACCGCCCTCGCGATGCTGCGGGATTTCGGCATCCCGGCCACGGCGAGCGAACTCGCGCGCTCCGAGGAAGAAGCCGTGGCCGCCTGGAGGCGCGTCGGCGGTCCGGTCGCGCTGAAGACCGCGGCCCCGGGCATCGCCCATCGCAGCGAGGTCGACGGTGTGCGGCTCGGCCTGAACGAACGCACCCGGGTCGCGCAGACCTGGCGGGAACTGGCCGGCCGCTTCGGCCCCGCCGTGGAGGTCTCCGCCATGCAGCCCGCCGGCACCGAGGTGCTGCTCGGCATGAGCACGGACCCGGACCTGGGTCCGGTGGTCGCAATCGGCACCGGCGGTATCCATACCGAGCTCTACGCCGATGTGGCCTTCGCCCTGCCGCCCTTCGACGCGGCCTGGGCGCGGCGGCTGATAGAGCGCCTGCGACTGCGCCCGCTGCTGGACGGCGCGCGGGGCAGGCCGCCGGCCGATGTTGACGCCCTGTGCGACGCGGCCGCAAGATTCTCGGTAATGGCAGCCGAACTCGGCGACGTCGTCCGGGAGATCGACGTCAATCCCCTCCTCGTCCATGCCGGGGGCTGCATCGCCGTCGACGCGCTCACGATATTGCACGACGACAAGACCCCAGAGAGGCAAACAGCATGACACTGGAAGCACTGGCAGAGTACGACGCCCCGCGCTGGCATCAGGCCGCGGACCGGCTGAAGAAGCGGCTGGAGACCCGCCTGTTCATCAACGGAGAGTACGTGGACGCCATCGACGGCGGCCGTTTCGAGACCGTGAATCCCGCCACCGGCGAGGTGCTCGCCGAGATGGCCGAGGGCACGGCGAAGGATATCGATGCCGCAGTCGCCGCGGCGAGGGCCGCCTTCCGTTCCGGCGTGTGGTCGAAGATGGCGCCGCGCAAGCGCATGGAGATCATGTATCGCTTCGCCGACCTCGTCGAGGAGCACGCCGAGGAACTCTCACTCATGGACACGCTGGACATGGGCAAGCCCATCGCCGACATGCTGTCCGTGGACGTGCCGCTGGTGGCGGACACCATCCGCTTCATGAGCGAGAGCATCGACAAGATCGAAGGCGCCATCACCAATACGGCCAGCGACGCGATGAACCTGGTGCTGCGCGAGCCGCTGGGCGTGGTGGGAGCGATCTCGCCCTGGAACTATCCTCTGCTGATGGCGGCGTGGAAATACGCGCCTGCGCTCGCGGCCGGCAACACGGTGGTCCTGAAGCCAGCCGAGCAGTCACCGCTGTCCAACCTGCGCATCGCCGAGCTCTTCGTCGAGGCCGGGGGGCCGCCGGGCGTATTCAACGTGGTCAATGGCATGGGCGAGACCGCCGGCAAGGCCCTGGCGCTGCACAACGACGTCGCCAAGATCTCCTTCACCGGCTCCACCGCGGTCGGCAAGCTCATCCTGCAGTACGCCGGGCAGTCGAACATGAAAAAGGTCGGACTGGAGTGCGGCGGCAAGTCCCCGCAGGTGTTCATGGACGATCTGCCCGACCTGGGACGGGCCGTGGAGACCGCCTACCACGCCATCTACGCCAACATGGGCGAGGTATGCAACGCCGGCTCGCGGATCATGGTGGACCGCAAGATCTACGACGAGTTCGTGGAGCGCTTCGTTGCCGAGGGCAAGGACGCTTACCGGGCCGGCGACCCGCTCGACCCGGCCACGAATCTGGGTCCGCTGGTCACCCATCAGGATCAGAAGCGGGTGCTCGGCATGATCGAGACGGGCAGGAAGGAAGGGGCGAGACTGATGTTCGGCGGCACCGCCTCCGAGCAATACCCCGCGGGCGCGTACGTGGATCCCACGCTGTTCGTCGACGTGAACAACGACATGACCATCGCCCGCGAGGAGATCTTCGGGCCGGTGGCGAGCGTGATCCCCTTCGACGGCGCCGACGAGGCCATCCGCGTCGCGAACGACACCATCTACGGCCTGGCCGCCAGTATCTGGACCCGTGACATACGCACCGCCCACCGCTTCATCCGGGAATTCGAGGCCGGCATCATCTGGGTCAACACTTACGACGAGGCGGACATGACACAACCGTTCGGCGGCTACAAGCAGTCCGGCAACGCCCGCGACAAGTGCTTCGACAGCCTGCTCGAATATACCCAGACCAAATCGGCCTGGATCAGCCTCGCCTGAAGCGGGCGACGGCAACCGGACGCAGGGGAGGAGGGAGCATGGCAGCGCAGGACGGAAGGCTGGAGGCGTACCTCGCCGCGCACCCCGATTGCGGCATGATGGAACTGCTGATCGCCGACATGGTGGGCGTGTTGCGCGGCAAGCGCATCCTGCGCGAGGAGTTCGGCAAGGTATTCTCCAAGGGCTTCAATATCCCCGCCAGCGTCGTCATGCTCGACTCCATGGGCGCCGTGATAGACGGTCTGCCCTACGGCGCCGACGACGGCGACCCCGACGCCTACGCCCGGCCGATCCCCGACACGCTGGCACCGATACCGTGGGCCAGGCGCGACTGCGCCCAGGTCCTGTTCTCGCTGTACGCACGCGACGGCAGCCCCTATTTCGCCGACCCCCGCCACGTGCTCGCGCGCGCCGCAAGCCCGCTCGCCGAGATGGGGCTCACCGTCGTCATGGCGGTCGAACTCGAGTTCTATCTGCTCGACGCCGAGCACACCGGCGTTGCACCGCGCATGCCGGCGATCGCCGGTACCGGCCACGGCCAGCGCGGCGAGCAGGTCTACCACCCGCAGGATCTCTGGGACATCGAGGAGTTCCTCGACGAGCTCATGGCGGTGTGCGAGGCGCAGTCCCTGCCGGTGGGCACCACCATCTCGGAGTTCGCGCCGGGCCAGTTCGAGGTGAACCTGCACCACGTGGCCGACCCGCTCGCGGCCTGCGATCACGCGGTGCTGCTGAAACGCGTGGTCCGCGCCGTGGCCCGGCGCCACGGCACCGCGGCCTGCTTCATGGCGAAGCCGTTCGCCGAATACACCGGCAACGGCCTGCACCTGCACGTGAGCCTGGTGCGCGCGGACGGCACCAATTTCTTCTCCGGCGGCGACCCGGCTCTCGCCGAACCGCCATTCGACGCGGCGCTGCGCCATGCGGTCGGCGGCCTGCAGGAGACGATGGCAGACGCCATGGCCATCTTCGCGCCGAACGCCAACTCCTACCGCCGGCTGCGGCCGGATTTCTTCGCCCCGGTGACGCCGAACTGGGGCGTGAACCACCGCGGCGTGTCGCTGCGTATCCCGCTGTCGGGGCCGAACAACCTGCGCATCGAACACCGCACGGCGGGCGCGGATGCGAATCCCTACCTGGTGGCGGCCGCGGTGCTCGCCGGTATCCACCACGGCATCAGCCGCGGCATCGAACCGGGCCCGATGGTCGTCGAGGGAGAGTCGATCGAGCCCGAGGTGACGCTGCCGATACGCTGGGAGGCGGCGCTGGATCGCTTCGGCGCCAGCCGTTTCCTGCGCGAGTACATGGGCGACGAATACTGCCGGGTCTACGAACATGCGCGGCGTGCCGAGTGCCAGCGCATCCATAACGAGATCACGAATCGTGACTATCAATGGTATCTGAGGAACGTTTGAGCAACGCCACCGGGGAGCCGGAACATGAAGTCGGAATCCGGCGCAGGGAACTACTGGCTGCCGACCCGGGCGGGCGAGCGGGCGAGCCTCGCGGCCATCAGCGGGCCGCTGATCGCCGCGTACCTGGTCGAGATGGCGATGCTGATCATCGACATGATCATCGTCGGCCACCTCGGCAGTATCGAGCTGGCCGCGGTGGGGCTGGCCGGCGACTGGTTCTACGTATTGCTGCTGATCGGCATGGGCACGGTGTCGATGGTCGCCGTGCTGGTGGCCCAGGCCCGGGGCCGGGGGGACATGCAGGCCGCCGGGCGGGTGGTCGAGCAGGGTCTGCTCGTCGCCACCGTGTTTTCGCTGCCGGTGATGATCGCCACCTGGTCCCTCGCCCCGCTGCTCGGCCTGGCGGGACAGGATCCACGGGTGGTGGCGGCGGTCGCTCCCTACACCCACGCGCTCACCTTCGCCGTGCTGCCGATTCTGTGGTTCACGGTCCTCAGGAATTACGTCACCGCCGTCGAGAAACCGATGGTGATCTTCGTCCTGTCGGTCGCGGCGCTGATACTGAACGCGGGGCTGAACTACACCCTGGTGTTCGGCCATTTCGGCTTCCCGGCGCTGGGGGTGTTCGGCGCCGGGCTCGGCACGACCATCGTCAGCTGGCTCATGTTCCTGGCGCTGGCCATCCACGTCGGCGGACGGGGCGGGTTGCACATACGCTGGTCACGCGCGATCCGGCGTCCGGATCGGCCACTGGCCGGGAAGCTCGTCTCGCTCGGCCTGCCGGTGGCGGGGGCCCAGCTGCTCTCCGGCGGCATGTTCACTGTGGCCGCGGTGCTGGTCGGCCTGCTGAGCGCCGTCCAGCTGGCGGCACAGCAGATCGTCTACACGGTGGTCTACGTCTCGCTCAGCATCGCGGCCGGTCTCGGCGATGCCGTGCGGGTGCGGGTCGCATTCGGCACCGGCAAGGGCAGCCCACCGGCGGCCCGACAGGCCGCGGCCATCACGCTGCGCATGGGACTGGCGGTGCTCGGCCTCGCCGCGATGGTGCTCTGGTTCCTGCCGGGGGCCATCGTCGGGCTGTTCCTCGACCCGGCGCAGGCGGACACGGACGCGGTGCGCGAGGCGGCGGTGTCTTTCGCCGTAGCGGCCGGCCTGTTCCAGCTGCTGATCGGGCTGCAGATCATTGCCGCCAACGCCATGCGCGGACTGGGCGACACCCGCACGCCGATGTTCTACGCGGTGCTGGGCTACTGGCTCCTCGGCCTGGGCAGCGGCACGGTGGCGTGCTTCGCCTTCGGGCTGGGCGGCGTCGGCCTGTGGTGGGGCATGACGGGCGGTGTCGCCGTCTCTGCGACACTGATGACACTCGCCTTCTTCCGCAAGGCCTCGGGCATGCAGCCCGTGGCGGTCATTTCATAAACCGGATGCCGGGGGCACCGGACTGGGCAGGGATCACTTGAAGACTTACGATGCCATCGTCGTCGGCGCAGGCCACAACGGCCTGACCACCGCGGCCTTCCTGGCGAAAGCCGGCCTCGACGTGGTGGTCGTCGAGAAGAACGACTATATCGGCGGCGCCGCGGTGAGCCGCAATCTCTACGACGACTGGATCTACTCCAACTGCTCCTACGTGTGCAGCCTGCTGCGGCCCGAGATCTACCGGGCGCTCGATCTGTCCCGGCACGGCCTCCAGGTCACGCCTTACGGCGGCAGCGTCACCTTCACGCGGGACGGCGGCTATCTCGGCAGTTACTGGGACCACGAAGTCGCCCACCGGGAGATGGCGCGGCATTCGAAGCGCGATGCCGACGCCTATCAGCGCTACTCCGCCGAGGTGATGCGCCAGACCCGCTTCATCCGCGACTTCCTGCTGAGGACGCCCCCGGATCCCACCTCCTTCCGCCCCCGCGACCTGCGCGAACTCGCCCTGATCGGCGGCCGACTGCTCGAGATGGACGAGGAGGCCATCTACGACACGATCCGCTTCTGGACGATGAGCATCGGCGAGTATCTCGAGGAGTTCTTCGAGACGGACGTCATCAAGGCCCATCTCGCCGGCAGCGGCATCATCGGCACGGCGCTGGGGCCGTATTCGCCGGGTACGGCCTACGTACTGCTGCATCACTACATGGGCGAGGTGGACGGCAACATCGGGGCGTGGGGTTTCGCGCGGGGCGGCATGGGCGCCGTCAGCAACGCCATCGCCGGTGCGCTGCAGTCGTTCGGGGGCGAGATCCGCACCAACGCCGAGGTGAGCCGCATCCTCGTCCGCAATGGCCGGGTGGCCGGCGTGGCACTGGCGAACGGCGACGAGATCCGCGGCCACCGGGTGGTGTCGAACCTGGACTTCAAGCGGACTTTCCTGAACGTCATGGACCGTGGCGACCTCGACGACGACTTCGTCCGCCGGGTGGAGAACTTCCACATCCGCGGCTCCTCGGGCAAGCTCAACATCGCGCTGGACGGCCTGCCCACCTTCCCCGCGCTGCCGGAGTCGAGCCAGCTCATGAACGCGGACATGCACTTCATCGACTCGCTGGAGCGCATGGAGCGCGCCTACGACGACTGGAAGGCGAAGACCTGGTCGAAGGATCCCTACATCGACCTGGTGATCCCCACGGTCTCCGACCCGACCATGGCCCCGCCCGGCAAGCACTTCATGAGCTGTTTCGTGCAGTACTGCCCGCCGGAGCTGGACACCGGGGAATGGACCGACGCCGACCGCGATGCCTTCGGCCGGACGGTGATCGACCAGATCGCCGAGTACAGCCCGGATTTCAAGGACCTGATCCTGCACGTCGAGATTCGCACGCCGCGAGAACTGGAGGCCGAGGTGGGCCTGACCGAAGGCAATATCTTCCAGGGCGAACTCACCATGGACCAGCTCCTGTTCAACCGGCCCGTGCCCGGCTTCGCGCAGTACCGGGGACCGGTGAAGGGGCTCTACATGTGCTCCTCCAGCACCCACCCCGGAGGCGGCGTGATGGCCGCGCCGGGAGCCAACGCGGCGCGGGAGATCCTGCGCGACATCAGGAAGCCCTCGACCGTTCCGGAGAACTTCGGCGATGACTGAAAAGAACAAGGCCGAAGTGATCGTGATCGGTGCCGGCCACAACGGCCTGGCCTGCGCCGCCTATCTCGCGCGCGCAGGGCGCGACGTGCTGGTGCTGGAGGCGTCCGACGGCGTCGGCGGCGGCGCCGCCACGCGCAGTTTCGCCGACGGCTTCCGGGTCTCCGGCTGCGCACACCTCCTCTACCAGCTGCAACCGCAGGTGGCCGCTGAACTCGATCTCGCCGCCTTCGGCCTCGAGATCGCGGTAGCCGATGCGCCGACCACGGCACTGTCGCCCGACGGTCACCACGTGCGCATCCGGGGTGCGGACCTCGACGGCCGCGTGACCGGGCGCGACCGCGCCGGGCTGCAGGAATTCCGCGCGCGCATGCTGCGCTTCGCGCAGCTTCTGCGCCCGTATCTGAATCGTCGTCCGCCCCTGCTGTTGAACAACGACACGGCGGACAAGATGACGCTGGGCAAGCTCGGACTCGACATCCGCCGCCTGGGCAGGAGAGAGATGCAGGAGTTCCTGCGTCTGATCGCCATCAATATCTACGACGTCCTCAACGAGCACTTCGATACGGAACTCGTGCAGGGCGCCCTGGCGCTCGACGCCGTACTCGGCACCCATCTGGGGCCGCGCTCTCCGAACAGCCTGCTGACCTACATCCATCGGCTCACCGGCGAGATCGACGGCAAACCCGGCACGATCGCGCTGCCCAAGGGCGGCATGGGCCGCGTCGGCGAGGCTTTCGCCGGTGCCGCGCGCGCCGCCGGAGTCGACATCCGCTGCGACGCCCCGGTGCGACGCATCCGGATGGACAACGGCCGGGCGGTCGGCGTCGAACTGGAAGACGGGGAGACGATCGACGCCCTCACCGTCGTCTCCAGTGCCGATCCGAAGACGACCGTGCTGGAATTGCTCGGTGCGCGGCACGTCGAGACGGGCTTCACCCGGCGCATCCGCAACCTGCGCATGCGGGGCAATGCGGCGAAGCTGCATCTCGCGCTCGACGGGTTACCCGAATTCGCGGGTGTCGATCCGTCCGCGCTGGACGGCCGCCTCGTCATCGCGCCGGACATGGACTACGTCGAGCGCGCCTTCAACCCGGCCAAGTACGGGCAGTGGTCGGCGGAGCCGGTCATCGAGATCACGGTGCCGAGCGTCGGCGATCCGTCGCTGGCGCCGCCGGGCAAACACGTCCTCTCGGCCGTGGTGCAATACGCGCCTTATCGGCTGGACGGCGGCTGGGACGAGACGCAGACCGGCGTATTCCGCGATCTGGTGATCGATACGATCGCCGCGTACGCGCCGGGGCTGCGTGACCGGATCGCTGCGGCGGAACTGCTGAGCCCGGCGGACATCGAACGCCTCTACCGCATGGGCGGCGGCCACTGGCACCACGGGGAACTCGCGCTGGACCAGTTCCTCTTCACTCGGCCCGTGCCCGGCGCCGCGCAGTACGCGCTGCCGGTGGAAGGGCTCTACCTCTGCGGCGCCGGCGCGCACCCGGGCGGCAGCATCACCGGCGCGG
>CAYQZN010000025.1:0-19330 GCA_964421805.1 uncultured Woeseiaceae bacterium | reverse complement strand
TCAAGGCCAACGTGCCGGCGCGCATCGCCTTCCAGGTCTCGGCCAAGGTGGATTCGCGCACCATCCTCGACCAGCAGGGTGCCGAAAACCTGCTGGGCCACGGCGACATGCTGTTCCTCCCCCCGGGCACCTCCATGCCGGAGCGCGTGCACGGCGCCTTCGTGGCCGATCACGAGGTCCACAAGGTGGTGAAATACCTGCGCAAGGCCGGCCAGCCGCACTACATCGATGAAATTCTCAGCGGCCCCACGAGTCCAATACCCGGCATGCCGGATATCGGCGGCGCCGGCGACGCGGGCGTGGACAGCGAGCAGGACCCCCTCTACGACGAGGCGGTGCGCATCGTGACCGAGACTCGCAAGGCCTCGATCTCCGGGGTCCAGCGGCGCCTGAAGATCGGCTACAACCGGGCCGCGCGCATGGTGGAAGCCATGGAAGAAGCCGGTCTGGTGGGACCGTTGCAGGCGAATGGCTCGCGGGAGGTGCTCGCGCCGCCGCCGCCCGAGGACTGAACGTGGTATCGAGCAAACGATGAGAATCCGGGTAGCACTGACCACGGCCCTGGCGGCCGCCCTGCTCGCGGCGCTGCCGGCCGCGGCCCCGCTGCAGGCGCAGTCGGGCGACGCGGACCCGGCGGCGGCACCGGCCGACCAGGCCGTGCAGATCGATCAGGCCGACCCGGGCGGCGCCGAGCGCGCAGAGCTGCGCGACGAGACGCGGGTGCCGGCGCAGCTGCGCCGGTTTTTCGCGGACATCGACACCATCCGCGGAGAATTCCGGCAGGTGCTGTTCGATACCCGGGGCGAGGCGGTGGAGCGCTCGGCCGGCGAGTTCGCGATCCTGAAACCGGGCCGTTTTCGCTGGGAGTACACCGAGCCCTACGAGCAGCTGATCGTCGCCGACGGCGAGAACATCTGGCTCTACGATGCGGATTTCGAGCAGGTCACGGTGCGCGAGCAGACCGGTTCGCTGAGCCAGTCGCCGGCCATGCTGCTCGGCGGCGACGCCGGTGCCCTGGAGGCGTTCCGTTATCTCGGCTCCTACAGCCGCGACGGCCGCGACTGGCTGCGGCTGGAGCCGTTGGCGCCGGAGTCGGACTTTCGCGCCGTGAGCCTGTCCTTCGCCGGCGGCCGACTGGAGATGATGGAGCTCACCGACGCACTGGGCCAGGTCACCCGCATCGAATTCACCGAACTGGTCACGAACGAATCCCTGGACGCCGCGCTGTTCACCTTCGAGCCGCCGCCGGGGGTGGACGTCATCGGCGTGCAGGAGTCGTCCGCAGCCACACCGGCGGCGGCAGGCAGCGGGTGAACCCGGTGCCCGCGCTTCGCTACCGCCGCTGGTGGCAGGCGGCGGGCTACGCGCTCGTCGCCGCCCTGACCGTGAATTCCCTCATTCCCTGGCCCGAGCTCGCGGAGGCGCCGGATCACTTCGACAAGTGGTTGCATGCCGGTGCCTACCTGACCCTCACACTCTGGTTCTGCGGCGTCCACGAGCGCCGGCACTGGCCGCTGGTGGCCGCTGGACTGCTCCTGCTGGGCGCGGCGATCGAGTTCGCCCAGGGCCGGACCGGCTACCGGCAGGCGGACCTGGCCGACATGGCCGCCAATGCGGCGGGTATAGCCGTCGGCCTGGCGGTGGCCGCCGCCGGAGCGGGCGCCTGGTGCCGGCGGCTCGAGTCCCTGCTGCCGGGAGGCCGCCATGCCTGAGCGCGCCGGTGAACGCGGCCGCCGCAGCGACAGCCGCCCGCTGGCGGACCGCATGCGGCCGGCGGAACTGGCGGATTTCGCCGGTCAGGAGCATCTTCTGGGCCCTGACAGCCCGCTGCCCCGGGCGGTGGCCGAGGGCCGCATCCATTCCATGGTGCTCTGGGGCCCGCCGGGCAGCGGCAAGACCACGCTGGCGCGCATGGTGGCCCGACAGGGCGAGGCCCGCTTCATCGCGCTCTCGGCGGTGATGGCGGGGGTAAAGGACATCCGCGCTGCCGTCGACGAGGCCCGCAAGGCGCGGCAGGAGTTCGACGAGGCGACGGTGCTGTTCCTGGACGAGGTGCACCGCTTCAACAAGGCGCAGCAGGACGCCTTCCTGCCCTTCGTGGAGGACGGCACGCTGACCTTCATCGGCGCGACCACCGAGAACCCGTCCTTCGAGCTGAATAACGCGTTGCTGTCCCGGGCCCGGGTGTACGTGCTGCGGCCGCTGGACCGGGCGGCGCTGGTGCGCATCCTGGAGCGCGCCCTGGCGGACGAGGAGCAGGGCCTGGCCGGGCGGCTGCGGCTCACGCCGGAGCAGTTGCAGACGCTGGCCGAAGCGGCGGACGGTGATGCGCGCCGGGCCCTGAATCTGCTCGAGCTCTGTGCCGACCTCGCGGGCGAGCAGGGCAGGGTCACCGACGGCGTCGTCGCCGAGGTGATCGCGGGCGGCCGCCGGCGCTTCGACAAGGGCGGGGAGGCGTTCTACGACCAGATCTCGGCTCTGCACAAGGCCGTGCGCGGCTCGGACCCGGATGCCGCCCTGTACTGGCTGGTGCGCATGCTGGACGGCGGCTGCGATCCGCTCTACGTCGCGCGGCGGGTCGTGCGGATGGCCACCGAGGACATCGGCTGTGCCGATCCGCGGGCGCTGCGCACGGCGCTGGACGCCTGGGAGGCCCAGGAACGCCTCGGCAGCCCCGAGGGAGAACTCGCCATCGCGCAGGCCGTGGTGTTCCTCGCCTGCGCGGCCAAGAGCAACGCGGTGTACACCGCCATGAAGGCGGCCGCGGCCGACGTGGAGCGCTACGGCTCGCTGGAGGTACCCCTGCATCTGCGCAACGCACCCACGCGGCTGATGAAGGAACTGGACTACGGCAAGGCGTACCGATATCCCCACGACGAGGCGGACGGCTACGCGCCGGGCGTGGACTATTTCCCCGAGGAAATGCCGCGGCGAAAGTATTATCATCCCGTGCCCCGCGGCCTCGAGCAGCGCATCGGCGAGAAGCTGCAGGAGCTGCGCCGCCGGGACCGGGAAGCCGGTCACGACTGAGCGCCGCCTCGCAAGACAACGAACGACCGGACAGCCGCAACGAGCCGCAGCCATGATCGACCCCAAGAGACTCAGAAACGAAGCGAAAGCCATCGCGGCCAACCTGGCCCGTCGCGGATTCCGGTTCGACGCCGAGGCGTTCCTGCAGGCCGACGAGGAACGCAAGCGCCTGCAGGTGGAGACGGACGAATTGCGCCAGGAGCGCAACCGCAGCGCCAAGTCCATCGGCCAGGCGAAGGCGAAGGGCGAGGACATCCAGCCGCTGCTGGATGCCGTACAGGATCTCGGCGACCGGCTCGACGCGGCAGAGGCGGAACTCGAGCGCGTGCGGACGGAGCTGGAGGCGCTGCAGCTCGGCCTGCCGAACCTGCTGGACGACTCCGTGCCCGACGGCGACAGCGAGGACGACAACGTGGAGATCCGGCGCTGGGGCGAGCCGCGGCAGTTCGCCTTCGAGCCGCGGGACCATGTCGCCATCGGCGAGGCGGACGGACAGCTCGACTTCGAGGCCGCCAGCCGGGTTTCCGGCGCCCGCTTCGCGGTGATGTCCGGCGGCATCGCGCGGCTGCATCGGGCGCTGATCCAGTTCATGCTGGATACGCACACCGGCGAGCACGGCTACCGCGAGGTCTATGTGCCCTACCTCGTGCGCGGCGAGGCGCTGCTCGGCACCGGGCAGCTGCCGAAGTTCGGCGAAGACCTGTTCCACATCGAGGACGAGCGCGACTTCTACCTGATACCCACCGCCGAGGTGCCGGTCACCAACCTGGTGCGCGAGCGGATACTGGAAGCCGGCGAGCTGCCGCTGAAGATGGCCGCGCACACGCCGTGTTTCCGCTCGGAGGCCGGCAGCCACGGCAAGGACACCCGGGGCATGATCCGCCAGCACCAGTTCGAGAAGGTGGAGCTGGTGCACATCGTGGCGCCGGATCAGTCCTGGGACGCGCTGGAGGAACTGGTGGGCAACGCGGAGAAGATTCTGCAGCGCCTGGAGCTGCCCTACCGGGTGGTGGCCCTGTCGGCGGGCGACACCGGCTTCTCTGCGGCAAAGACCTACGACATCGAGGTGTGGCTGCCGGGCCAGCAGCGTTACCGGGAGATCTCGTCGTGCTCGAATTGCACGGACTTCCAGGCGCGCCGCATGCAGGCCCGCTGGCGCAATCCGGAGACGGGCAAACCGGAGCCCCTGCACACACTGAACGGTTCCGGCGTCGCGGCGGGCAGGGCATTGATCGCCGTGCTGGAGAACTACCAGCAGGAAGACGGCAGCGTGGACGTGCCGGAGGCACTGCGGCCCTACATGGGCGGCCGGGAGATTATTGCCTGACGAGCCTGCGGCGCCGGCAGCGGCGGGTCTGCTCGCGAATGAGGTTCAGCGGGCCGTGGCCCGGTTTTTCAGCACCTTCTGCAGCTCGGCCAGCGCCTGCTCCCAGCGTTCCTCGGAGCTGCGGTAGTACTCCTCCCAGTCCTCTGTCGCCGGGATGCCGGCCACCTTGATCGTCAGCACCACGGCCCCGTCGGCCTCACGGATGATGTACTCCTCGGTGATGGGGCCGGTGGGCAGGTGCTCGTCGCCCTCGGGCGGGACCATCACCACGCGCATGCGGCGCGGCGGCATGAAGATGTCGATGCGGCCCTCGAGCGCGGAATCGTCCTCGAACTCCACCCGGTAACTCCCGCCGATGTGAGGCTCCACCTCCGCATCCCGGGCGTACCAGCGCACCAGCCACTTCTCGTCGGTGACGGTGCTCCAGACCGTCTCCAGGCGGTTGGTGAGGCGGATCTCGTGGCTGTGGCTGCGGGTCATCTCCTCGGGGTGCACCGGCGGCGGCGCCTGTGGTTTCGGTGGCGCCGGCTCCGCTTCGTGTTCGCGCCGCGCTTCTGCGGCGGCGTCCATCTTCGCCTGCTCCGGCAGCGAGATGAGGTGCAGGTCGCGCTGCGGGAAAGGGATGGTGATCCCGGCCTCGCGGAACGCCTTGTCGACGGCGAAATTGATGTCGCTGATCACCGTGAAGCGGCGCTCGATGCGCTTGATGCGCACCCGCAGCTCGAAGTTCAGCGAGCTTTCGCCGAAGGCCATGAACAGCGCCCGCGGCGCCGGCGCCCGCCCGTCGGTGATGACCTCGGGGTGTTCCCGGGCGATGGTCTCGAGGATGTCGCGTACCTTCTCGATGTCGGAGCCGTAGGCCACGCCCACCTCGATGCGCAGCCGGCCCTGGGGATTGCGGAATACCCAGTTGGTGACCCGGCCGGAAACCAGCTCCGAGTTCGGCACCAGCACATTCTGGTTGTCCAGCGTCTCGATGTCGGTGGCGCGGATGCGCACCCGGCGCACGAAGCCCTCGGTGCCACCGACGGTGACGAAGTCGCCCGCCTTGATCGGGCGCTCGAACAGCAGGATCAACCCGGAGACGAAGTTGCTGGCGATGGCCTGCAGGCCGAAACCGATACCGAGGCCGAGCGCCGTGACGAACCAGGCGAGGCCGGTCAGGTCGATGCCGGCGACGTTCAGGCCGATCAGTATTGCGATGACCACGCCGACGTAACCGAACAGCGTGACCAGCGCGTCCCGCGCGCCCCGGTCCAGCGCCATGTGCCGCAGCCAGCGCCGGTCGATCCAGCGCTTGATCCAGCCGGTCACGACGATGAGCGCGGTGAGGATCAGGATGCCCTTGACGATCTCCGACGGCACCAGCTCCAGCTGGCCGATCTCCCAGCCTTCGAAGATTCGGTACTCCAGCCGGTCGAGCGTGTTGCCGGAGCTGTCCCAGACGTAGATGACGTAGACGACGAAGGCGATCCACAGGAACAGATCGATCACCAGCTGAATGAAGCCGAAACTGGTACGTGATTCCCGCTCGGCCGCACCGAGCAGATCGCGCACGCGCTGGGCCAGCGGTGCCTCGCCCTCGACCAGACCCTCGAATGCACGGAATACCAGCCAGAGCAGGATCCATAAAGCGAACAGCGCGAGCGCCGTCCGCACCAGGCCGTGGATCATGAAGCTGGAAAGATTGTGGTAGCCGAGTGCGGCGGCACCGACGGCCGCCAGCACGGCCGTGATGCCGGTGAAGCGGAGGAAGCGGAAGCGGCCCTGCAGGCCGGGGATGCGTCGTATATAGATCAGCAGCGACAGCAGCGAGATCGCGACGGCCAGCAGCAGGAGCACGTGCAGCAGGTTGTCGCCGACGGTCGCCCGGGGTCCCAGCCAGCCGGGGCCGAGCACGACGTAACTGACCACGAGGCCGACCAGCAGGACCCGCATGCGCAGCCTGAGCGGCTGCACGTGATCGGGTATCAGGCCCGGCACCTTGGCCGAAGGTGACAGCGGACCGGTTGCCCAGTCGATGATGACCGCGCCGACGCCGAACAGGAAGAGGGCGCCCGCGAGCCGCATGGCGGCCAGCTCGAAATCCGCCCCGCGGATGGTGAGGAACAGCACCGAGGTAAGGGCGGCGCCCTCCAGCAGCAGCGGTGCGTAGTTCGCCAGCGGTTTCGGAAACAGGTACTTCAGCCGCGGCGTATCGTCGATCTCGGTGACCGCCTGAAACCAGCGCATGAACCGGTGCCGGATGAACAGCCCCGCGGCGGCCGAGACGACCGCGGCCGCCAGCAGCAGCCAGAGCAGGCCGGCCTCCGTCACGCCGGGCTCGAGGTCCAGCTCGGCGGTCTTGCGCAGGCGCGATGGCCAGTCCGGCACGGTCTGCGGTATGGCGCGGACCAGCCCGACGATGGTGCTGCGGCGCTCCCACAGGAACGCCGCCGAGATCTCGGCCTGGATATCCGCCACCAGATCGCTCAGATTCGAGGCCTGATTGACGATCTCGCGACAGGTCGAGAGCCGCGCCTGGGCGTTGGTGAGCTCGTTGCGGATGCGCACCCGCTGGTCCCAGAGCGCCGTGTCGATGGTGGGGTCGACGTCCTCCAGAATCTCGTTCTGTTCGGTGAGGCGTTCGACCTCTGGCGACGTCTTGCGGACACAGGCCCTGCCGCGCTCGCCGAGCGCCTCGGCCTCCCGCTGCGCCTCCCGTAGCAGTTCCTTGTCGCGCTCACCGGCTTCGAGCCTGCCGGTGAGATACTGGAGACGCTCGAGTGCGGCGGGCGGGGAGAAGGCTTCTCCTGTCTGCGCCAGGGCGCCCGTGGCCGCCGTCGCGAGTGCGCAGAATGCGAGACCGAGGAAGGCTGGCCATCGGAGTCGGGCGCGGCGTTCAGCCTTCATGATTCGAGCGGTGTCCCCGGCGCGGCAAGATGCGGGCAGTATAACCAAAGGGTTGCGCGCAGTTGAAACGGCGTCTGAGCGGCGCCACAATGCCACGCACCGGAGAGGTGGCAGAGCGGTTGAATGCACCGGTCTTGAAAACCGGCAAGGGTTTGTAGCCCTTCGTGGGTTCGAATCCCACCCTCTCCGCCATCGCCGAGTCGATAACCACAATTCACTGCATTGAACTATCGGCTCCCCAATTAGTCGCACCCCATTATGATCACTACCGCCAAGTTCGCGGCGACAGTTCTCATGCTTGCTCTGATTTCCGGCATCTCTTCGCCGGCCAACGCGCAGCAGCAAGCACAAGAACGCCCCCGCCCCTGCACCGAGCACTCCGAATTCTCCCAGTTCGATTTCTGGGTAGGGAACTGGGAGGTGCGCACTGCCAAGGGCGAGCTTGCGGGCCGCAACCGGATCACGAAGCGGGCTGACGACTGCGCGCTGCTGGAGGAATGGACCAGCGCCCGCGGCGGCACCGGCATCAGCGTGAATTACTACGACCCGGCCGCCGGCGAGTGGGTACAGGTATGGAACGGCAGCGGCGGCACTCAGATCACCATCCGCGGCGGCCTCGACGAGGACGGTGCCATGGCTCTGGCCGGAACGCTGCACTACGTCGGCCGCGGGCAGACGGTGGCGTTCCGCGGGCTGTGGACGCCGCTGGCGGACGGCCGCGTGCGCCAGTATTTCGAGCAGTCGACCGACGACGGCGAGACCTGGCAGCCCTGGTTCGAGGGTTTCTACAGCCGCATCGACGAGGCGGAGGAGGGCGCGGAGTGAACCAGCGGCACCAGGGTCACCAGCGCGGCTACGGGGCCGCCTCCCGTACGTTCACGTTCCCCACGACGAATCCGCTCCTTAACGGCGTCATGGTCGTACTCGGTTTCCTTGCGCTCGGCGCCGCCATGCTGCTGGGCCTGGTCGTGCTGGCCGTGTTCCTCGTCTCGCTGTTCGTGCTGGCCGGCGTCGTCGGACTGCGGCTGTGGTGGCTGCGCCGCAAACTCGGCAAACGGGAGCAGGGCACGGCGTCCCGGAGCGGCGTCATCGAAGGCGAATATCGGGTCGTGGACCTTGAGGAACGACGCCGCGAGCGACGCTGAGGCGCCGTAGCCTGCCGGGGCAAAACCGCGTAAGCTTTCGCGCGTGGCAGCCAACAACTCGAAACGCCGTCGTCTCCGCCAACGCCTGATCTCCATGACGGGCTTCGTCCTCGTCGCCGTCGGACTGGCCTGGTTCTTCGAGTCCCAGGCCACCACCACCATCCTGTTCGTACGGCATGCCGAGAAGGCCGCCGAGCCCGCCAGCGATCCGGGCCTGAGCACGCAGGGCGAACAGCGAGCGCGGCTGCTCGCGCGAGTACTCGGCGACGCCGACGTGGTGGCGGGAGTGGACCATATCTACGCCACCCAGTACCGGCGTACGCAGCAGACGGCACGGCCCCTGGCCGACAGATTGGAGGTCACGCCCGTGCTTTACAACGCGGGCGATATTGTCGGCGTGCTCCAGAAAATCCTCCGGGAACACAAGGGCAAGATCATCCTGGTCGTGGCCCACAGCGACACCATCCCCCAGCTCATCGCCGAACTCGGCGGCAGCAAGAACGTGCCGCCGATCGCGGAGAACGAGTACGACAATCTCTATGTGGTCTCGATACCCTGGTTCGGCAAGACCAAGACGCTGCGCTTCAAGTACGGTGAGGCGCCGGGTCAGGAAGAGCCGGAGCCGGCCGGCAGATAGCCGTCTTCGTCGAGCTCCGGATAGGGACGGCCTTCCCGGCGCAGCTGGTCGGCCACTTCCGGATAGCACCACTCGAACAGCTTCTGCCGATGGAGCTCGGGATCCAGACGGTTCTCCTGGTAGAGACCCGCCGCCTGGCGCTGCCGCTGGGCCTCGTAGAGGATCAGCGCAGTCGCGACCGAGACGTTCAGCGAGGCCACCATGCCCTCCATCGGGATGATGATGTGCCGGTCCGCCGAGTCCGCCGCCTCCCGGCTGACGCCCCAAAGCTCGGAGCCGAGCAGGATGGCCGTCGGCACCGTGTAGTCGACGTCGCGGAAATCCACCGCGGTATCCGAGAAGTGGGCGGCCAGGATCTGATGGCCGGCGCTGCGAAGATGCCGCAGCGCCGAACCGAGGTCACGGTGCGCGCGAATCTCCACCCATTTGCGGGAGCCGGCAGATGCCATGTGATGGCGCGGTACCTCGCCGCCCTCGGATATGGCATGGGCCTCGTAGATGCCGACGGCGTCCGCCGTGCGCAGGATGGCGGAGATATTGTGGGATTTGTGAACGTTCTCGGTGAGCAGTGTGAGGTCGGGCTGACGCCGGTCGAGTACTCTGCGGAGCTTCCGATATCGGGCCGGTGTCATGCGCACTCCCAGGGAGCGTCGCTTTCAGCCGCTCCGTTTCCACCGTAAGGTAGGGATTCTAAACCGAGTGCGAGCGGAGATCACAACCATGTTCCGGCAAGAGACGATCGAGTTCCGGACGTCGGGGCGCGAGACGCTGGACATCACCGGCGAGGTGGAGTCGGCGGTAGGGCAGAGCGGCATCGAGACCGGACTGGCGCATCTGTTCCTGCGCCACACGAGTGCATCCATCATGCTGTGCGAGAATGCCGACCCCGCCGTGCGGGCGGATCTGGAACGCTTCATGCAGCGGATTGCGCCCGACGGGGACCCGTTGTTCCGCCATCGCGCCGAGGGGCCGGACGACATGCCCGCCCACGTGCGCACGGTCCTGACCCAGTCGGAGATGACCCTGCCGGTGGGCGGCGGACGCCTGCTGCTCGGTACCTGGCAGGGGATCTACCTCTGGGAGCACCGCCACGCCGGCCACCGGCGGCAGCTCACGGTGACCGTCTACGGCGAATGAGCCGGTGCCGGCCTGGCCGGCCTGGCCGGCCTAGCCGTCGGCGTTGAGGCGGATCGCGTTCTCGATGAAGCTGCGGTGCTTGCCGATCATGAGGTCGGCCTGCACGGCGTCGCCGATTTCGCCGTCGGCTGTGATCAGGTAGGTCACCCGCCGCACGCCGATGCCCAGCGGGCCGTCGGCGTCGTAGCGCCGGATCACTTCCTTGTCGGTATCGCAGAGCAGCCTGAACGGCAGCCCGTGCTTGTCCCGGAAACGCCGGTGGCTGTCGGCATCCTGCGGGCTCACTCCCGTCACCTGCAGCCCCGCCGCGGCGAGTTCGCCGTGGATGTCGCGGATGTCGCAGGCCTCCTTCGTGCAGCCCGGCGTGAAGTCGGCCGGATAGAAATAGAGGATCAGCGGTCCGTCGGCGAGCAGGTCGGACAGCGAGACGGGATTGCCGTCTGCGTCCGGCAGCGTGAACTCCGGTGCGCGTGTTCCAGGCTTCAGCATGGCTGGGTGCTCCTCAGTGGTTGTCGAAAATGGCTTCCATGACCCGGTAGCCGCCGTCCTCCATGCCCATGGCCTCGTAGACGCGCCGGGCGCGTTCGTTGCGGTCGTCCACGTAGAGCCGCAGCCCGCCGATGCCGGGCGTCTCTCGGGCCAGCCTCTCGACGTGGCGATACAGGGCGGAGAATATGCCGCGGCCTCTCGCCTCGGGGCGGACGTAGACGCTCTGGATCCACCACAGCATGCCGTTGCGCCAGTCGCTCCATTCCCGGGTGGTCATGATCTGGCCGACGACCTCGCCATCCAGTTCGGCCAGCCAGTAGCGCCCGAGGGACGGGTCGGCGAGCAGGGCCGCGACGCCGGCGGCCACGGTTTCCGGGTCCAGCGTAATGTCTTCGGACTCGGCTGCAAGCAGCCGATTGAATTCCGCGATGATGGCTGCGTCCGCCGGTTCGGCATCTCTGATGCGGATGGTCATGGGGTCTCCATGGTCTCTCCACGGGGTCTCGTCTCGGTCGTTCGGCTCATGATACCGGCTGGCGCGGCCCGGGTGGGGGCGGCGTGGGGCCCGGCTGTTCGGGCGGTCGGTTCTGCTAGAATGCGGCCTCGGCAGGGCCCCGGTAGCTCAGCAGGATAGAGCATCAGATTCCTAATCTGAGGGTCACAGGTTCGAATCCTGTCCGGGGCGCATTTCCCCTGCCGGGTACATCCCCCGCCGGAGTCCGCTCATGAAGGTATTCGAAGTCAGAAAAGACCGCCTCGACGAAACCCGTATGGTGCAGCGGGATTTCCCGTCCATAGGCGATGGCGAAGTGCTGCTCTCGGTGGACCGCTACGCCTTCACGGCGAACAACATCACCTACGCCGTGTTCGGCGAAGCGATGCATTACTGGGATTTCTTCCCGGCGCAGGAGGAGGGCTGGGGCATCGTCCCGGTCTGGGGATTTGCCGACGTGGTGGCCTCCCGCTGCGAGGGCATCGAGCCCGGCGAGCGGTTCTATGGCTACTACCCGATGGCGAGCCACGTGAAGGTCAGGCCCGGACGGGTCGGGAAGTCCGGGTTCTCGGACGTCTCGGCACACCGCCGCGAGCTGCCGGAGGTATACAACCGCTACACGCGCACCAGCGCAGACCCGGCCTACCGGGAGGCGCTGGAGGCGCAGCAGATGCTGTACCGGCCGCTGTTCATGACCTCGTTCCTGCTGGACGACTTCCTCGCCGAGGCGGACTTCTTCGGCGCCCGAGAGGCGGTACTCACGAGCGCCTCCAGCAAGACCGCGTTCGGCCTCGCGTTTCTGCTGAACCGCAACCGCAAGCCGGGCATCGAGATCCGCGGCCTCACCTCGCCCTCCAACCTCGACTTCGTCAACGGCCTCGGCTGCTACGACACCGTGCATCCCTACGAGGCCATCCACGAACTGCCGGGTGAGCATCGCACGCTGCTGGTCGATTTCGCCGGCAATACCGACCTGCGCCGCGGGATCCATGAGCACTACGGCGAGTCGCTCGCCTACAGCTGCTCTGTCGGCGCCTCTCACTGGGACCAGGCGGCGGGCGGCGGCGAGCTGCCGGGCCCGAAGCCGACCCTGTTCTTCGCGCCCTCCTGGGTGGAGAAGCGGATGAAGGACTGGGGTCCCGGCGGCATCGAACAGCGTGTATCCGCTGCCTGGCAGGCGTTCCTGGAGGCCTCCCGGGACTGGCTGGAGATCCGCGAGGCGAGCGGCGACGAGGCGCTGGATCGGGCCTATCAGCGGACGCTCGCCGGCGACATGCCGCCCGGGGTGGGCCAGATCGTCGTCATGGCATGAGCGGCGCGGCGACGGACCTCGAACAGGATCTCGAGCACGACAAGGCCGCCTGGCACGAGCGCTGGCAGGCGGGCAAGACGGGATTCCACAACGACAGCGTCAATCCGCGCCTGGCGGAGTACTGGCCGGGCTTCGGGCTGCCGGCGGGCTCGCGTGTCTTCGTGCCGCTGGCCGGCAAGTCTCTGGATCTGTTGTGGCTGGCCGAGCAGGGCTACCGGGTGGTGGCCAACGAGCTGAGTCCGCTGGCCGTCGAGGCTTTCTTCGACGGCGCCGGTATCATGCCGTCGCGCCGCCACGCTGGGCCTTTCGAGATCTGGTCCCATGGCCTCGTCACCGTGCTCTGCGGAGACTACTTCGCTCTGGATGCCGCCGTCACGGGCCGGCTGGATGCCTGCTACGACCGTGCGGCGCTGGTGGCCCTGCCGCCCGCGCTCCGGCGCCGCTACATCGAGCGCCTGGCAGAGCTGCTGCCGACGGGCGCGCCGGTGCTTCTGATCGGCGTGGATTACCCGCCGGAGGAGATGGAGGGGCCGCCGTTCTCCGTGCCGCAGGCGGAGGTTCTGGAACTGGCGGCCGGCCGCTTCGCGGTGGAGGTCCTTGGCGCGGGCATGGACATGCTGGCCGACAACCAGCGCTTCCTGGAGCGCGGCGTGACGCGTATGGAAGAGACGGTGTACCGGCTGGTGCGCAGCGGCTGAACGGTCGGCGGGAGCAGGTTAGAATCCGGCGTGCCCGAGCGAATGGCGATGACGGCAGGGCGGGTATGGAAGGGCGAGTATGGAAGGGCGAGCACGGCAGGGCGCAGATGGCGGCGCTCAGATGCCAACGGAGGCGAGATGAGCGACAAGTATAGTGAAGTGGGCTACGGCAGCGGCGTCATCGAGTACGGAGAACGCCCCGCGGTGGTGGTGGTCGACTTCCAGCTCGCCTTCACCGATGACGCCTATCCCCTCGGGGGGCTGCCGATGATCGACCGTGCCGTGGACCGCACGGCGGAGCTGCTGCGAGTGGCCCGGGAATGCGGCGTGCCCGTCGCGAAGTGTTTCACCGCCTACGACAGCCCCCGGGACGTGCCCCACTGGAAGGTGCAGGCCGTGCACGACCAGTTCTACTTCGGCCATCCCTGCACGGCGATGGACCCGCGGGTGGACGACCCCGACTACGACTTCAACTTCGCCAAGAGTGCGCCCTCCATCTTCTTCCTGACGCCGCTGACGACCTTCCTGCACAAGGAACGGGTCGACTCGGTGATCGTCGCCGGCTGCACCACCAGCGGCTGCGTGCGGGCCTCCGTGGTGGATGCCTTCTCACACGGCTACCGGGTGTTCGTGCCGACCGATTGCACCGGCGATGTGGACGACGGGCCGCATCAGTCCAACCTGGCCGACGTCGGCAAGCGCTACTGCGAGCTCACTGACGCCGCGGCCATGATGGAGTGGTTCCGCGGCGGCCGGGCGGCCGAGAGCCGGCGCGCATGAGACGGGCGGCGAAGCGGACCCTTGCGCCCGCGATCCTGCTGCTGCTGGCCGGTTGCGGTGCCGGTACCGACAGCGCGGATCGGCAGCCGGCGGTGACTGCCGCCGAGCTCGGCGAGCAGACGGTACTGTCCGCTGCCGAGTATCTCGCCCGGCCGGCCTACGCCGGAGCGGACCTCGAGCGCGGACGCAGCCTGTACCTGCAATGCCGGGCCTGCCACACGATCGAGGAGGGCGGGAGCAGCCTGGCCGGGCCCAATCTGCACGGCATCTTCGGCAGCCGGGCGGCGGCCGTCGGGGACTTCCCGTATTCGGAGGCCCTGCGGCAGGCGGATTTCGTCTGGACGCCCCGCGCGATGGACGCCTGGATCACCAACCCGTGGCTGTTCCTGCCGGGCAACCGGATGAGCTACGGCGGCATGCGCCGGCCCGAGGACCGCCGCGACCTGATCGCCTGGATGCTCCAGGCCGGCGAGCAGTGAGGCTCAGGTAGCGGCGCGCTGCATTACCGCCGTCCAGCTGTCGATGAGGCGGCGCAGCTCCCGGGCGAAGCGCTCCGGCTGCTCCATCATCAGGAAGTGTCCGGCGCCCTCGACGATTACCAGCTCGAACCCGGGCTGTGCACGGCGCAGCGCCTCGGCGTCGGTAGGCCGGATATCGGCGTTGATCGTGCCGACAGGCACCTCCAGCGCGCTCAGCGCGGCCGCTTCGTCGTAGCGCACGAGGCTCTCCAGCGCCGGCACCGAGACGGTGACCGGGGCCGCCGCCATATCGCGCCTTATCCAGTCCTCGAGTTCGGGCTCGGTGGATGGCGCGAAGAAGAGGGGGTCCAGTCTGCGCAGCGCCTTGCCCAGGTCCCGCCGGAACGGCTCCAGCTGGCGGTCCAGATCGTCCGGTGGCGTCTCCTCGACCGCCTGGAAGGTGTCCACCCCGACCACGCCGACCACCCGGCCGGGCAGTCGCCCTGCCGCCTCCACGGCCACCGGCCCGCCCATCGAGTGCCCCACCAGCACCACGCGCGCCAGATCGAGGCGGCGCACGACCGCGGCCACATCTTCGCCGAAGGCGCCGATGGTCCAGGATTGACGGTCGCCTCCCGACTCGCCGTGGCCGCCCAGGTCCACCGCGACCAGGTGATAGTCGTCCTCGAGCACCGCCATGGCGGGGTCCCAGTAGCGGCGGTCGCAGTTCCAGCCATGGATCAGCACCAGGGTGGGGGCGCCGGCACGCCGGCCGCGCTCCTCCCAGGTGATGGACACGCCGCCGGCGCCTTCGGCGCCTTCGTAGCGGTCGGCCGCAGGTATCGTACCGTCCGCCATGCCGCTACATCCCGCCGACAGTGTCAGCCATCCGGCCAGCAGCGGCCAAAAGCTTTGTTTTATCATCACAAACAACCAGTTGCATAATATTATTGAGATCCATTCTCGAAATAGTGTATGGCTATGACGTATCCAGTCGCCGCTTGCCGCGGCGTCGGACATTCTTACAAACCAGCCTCGCTACGGCGACCCCCTCGCGGCTAAACCCCTGTCGGAGACCGGGAATCGGGAAACGGCCTGGTTGTTGCATCATCCCGGTGCAGCCAACACGCGGAAAGGAGAACCTGGACCATGCGCCGAATCAGTCCTCCCGTCACCATCCCCGCCACCGCCGGTGCCGCGCCGCTGGAACGCCGGGGGCCGGACCGGCGACGATTCGGCTGGCGCACGGTACTCCTCGGCTTCTTCCGATCGCGGCGGCGCCGGGCGAGGCGGGACGGCGACCGGCTGCATCCGTTCAGCGACTGGCACCATCCGTGGCTCCTGTTCCTCGGCATCGGCGTGATGGCGATGAGCGCGACCGATGCGTTCCTGACGCTGCGGCTGCTCGAGCACGGCGCGGTGGAGGCGAACCCGTTCATGCGCGTCCTCATCCACGCGGATATCCAGTGGTTCGTCGGCATCAAGCTGACGCTGACGGGTCTCGGCCTGATGCTGCTGGTCTACACCAGCCGGGTGCTGCTGTTCCGCCGCATCCGGGTGGGGCTGCTGATCACCGGGTTTTTCTGCGGCTATGCCTGCCTGATCTGCTACGAATATCTCGGCCTGCTGGCGCTGGGCATCATCTAGCCGGATTCGCCGCCGTCTGTGACCCGGTGCTTTCCCTGCGGGAAGCCCATCCGCTAAACTAGCGCGATAGTTACCGTTAGTTACCATTGACCGCTGTATCCTGTTCGCTGCGGGCTGCCATGCGGCCCCTGCGGGGTTCCTTTTGCTATGTCACAGTCGCTGAAAGAGCAGTACGCGTCCTCGCCGCTCTTTGGCAGCAATGCCAGTGCCGTAGAGGCCCTCTACGAGCAATACCTCGATGACCCGGACAGCGTCCCCGAGCGCTGGCGGCGTTATTTCGGCGAGATCACCCCGGATGCCGACGGCGAGGTACCCCACGGCCCGATCCGCGACGCCTTCCGCGAGCGCTCGCTGGCCGGCGGCGGCAACGGCCGCGCCGGCACTGCCATCTCGCGCGGGCGCACCCGGGCGGTAACGGCCAGCGAGAAACAGGCCGCCGTCTCCCGCCTCATCCAGGTCTACAGCCTGCGCGGGCACCAGATCGCGGATCTCGATCCGCTGGGGTTGCAGGAGCGCCACGTGCCGGCGGTCCTCAAGTTCGACTTCCTGGGCCTCAGCGACGCCGACCTGGACGACGAGTTCTACACCGGCGGCCTCGCGGGCACCGGCCACGAGCGCATGAAGCTGCGCGACATCCTGGCGCTGCTGCGCAAGATCTACTGCGGCACCATCGGCGCCGAGTTCGCGCACATTTCGCGCGCACGTGAACGGCTGTGGCTGCGCGAGCGTTTCGAGCGCGGCATGGCCGAGGACCACCTGGACCTGGAGCAGCGCCGCTGGCTGATGGAGCAGCTGACCCGAGCCGAGGGCATCGAACGCTATCTCCATACCCGCTACGTCGGCCAGAAACGCTTCTCGCTGGAGGGCGGCGAGAGCCTGATCCCGCTGCTAGACGATCTGATCCAGCGCGGCGGCGAGGGCGGCATCAAGGAAGTAGTCATCGGCATGGCCCACCGCGGCCGCATCAACGTGCTGGTCAATCTGCTGGGCAAGAGCCCGGAGGAGCTGTTCTCCGAATTCGAGGGCAAGGTGGACCTGGAGAACCTCTCCGGCTCCGGCGACGTGAAGTACCACATGGGCTTCTCCTCGGACATCCGTACGGCCGGCGGCAACGTCCACATCGCGCTCGCTTTCAACCCGTCGCATCTCGAGATCGTCAATCCCGTGGTGGAGGGCTCGGTGCGCGCGCGCCAGCAGCGCCGGGGCGACCTGGACCGCAACGAGATCCTGCCCGTGCTGATCCACGGCGACGCCGCCTTCGCCGGCCAGGGCGTCGTCACCGAGACCTTCCAGATGTCCCAGGCGCGGGGTTTCCGCACCGGCGGCACGGTGCACATCGTGGTGAACAACCAGATCGGTTTCACCACCAGCGACCCGTCCGACGCCCGCTCCACGCCGTACTGCAGCGACGTCGCCAAGATGATCGAGGCACCGGTCTTCCATGTGAATGCGGACGACCCGGAGGCCGTGGTGTTCGTCAGCCGGCTGGCCCTGGCCTATCGCCAGCACTTCAAGAAGGACGTGGTCATCGATCTGGTGTGCTACCGCCGCCACGGCCACAACGAGGCCGACGAGCCGGCGGCCACGCAGCCGGTGATGTACGGGCGCATCCGCGAGCACCCGACCACCCGCGAGATCTATGCCCGCCAGCTGAAGGAGACGGGCATCGTCGACGACGATGCGCTGAAGCAGATGACGGATGCCTACCGCAGCCGGCTGGACGAGGGCCAGCCCGTACCCCAGGCCGCGCTCGGCATGATCGGCAACGAGTTCACCGTGGACTGGTCCGGCTACCGGGATGCCGACTGGGACCAGCAGATCGTCACCGCCATCGGCAGCGAGCGGGTGGAGACCCTGGCCGAGCGCATCGTGACGCTGCCGGAAGGCTTCGAACTGCACAGCCGGGTCAAGCGCATCATCGACGACCGCCGCAAGATGGGGCAGGGCGAGCTGGAGATGGACTGGGGCTTTGCCGAGACCATGGCGTACGCCTCGCTGATCGAGGACGGCTACGACGTGCGGGTGACGGGCCAGGACAGCGGCAGGGGTACTTTCTTCCATCGCCATGCCGTACTGCACAACCAGCCGGACGCGCGCGAGTACGTGCCGCTGAAGCACATCGCGGAGCGGCCCGGCGCATTCACCGTCATCGATTCGCTGCTATCCGAAGAGGCCGTGATGGGCTTCGAGTATGGCTTCTCCACCACGGATCCGAACGCACTGGTCATCTGGGAGGCGCAGTTCGGCGACTTCTGCAACGGCGCCCAGGTGGTCATCGACCAGTTCATCAGCTCGGGCGAGGCGAAGTGGGGCCGGCTGTGCGGCCTGACCCTGTTCCTGCCCCATGGCTACGAGGGCCAGGGCCCGGAGCATTCGTCGGCGCGCCTCGAGCGCTTCCTGCAGCTCTGCGCCGAACACAACATGCAGGTCTGCGTGCCGTCCACGCCGGCGCAGATGTTCCATATGCTGCGCCGCCAGATGCTGCGCTCGTTCCGCAAGCCGCTGATCGTGATGACGCCCAAGAGCCTGCTGCGCCACAAGCTTTCCGTCTCGCCGCTCACCGACCTGAACGAGGGCCGCTTCCAGACGCTGATACCCGAGGTGGACGCCATCGAGCGCGACAAGGTGCGGCGGGTGACCTTCTGCAGCGGCAAGGTGTACTTCGACCTGCTGCAGGCGCGCCGGGAGCACGAGATCGACGACGTCGCCATCGTTCGCATAGAACAGCTCTATCCGTTCCCCATCGACCAGTATGCCGAGATCCTGCAGCACTACTCCCGGGCCGAGGAGGTCGTCTGGTGCCAGGAGGAGCCGCAGAACCAGGGCGCCTGGTACCAGATCCGTCATCGTCTGCAGGAGCCGCTGCGCTCCCGTCACACGCTGTTCTACGCGGGCCGTTCTCATGCGGCAGCGCCGGCCTCCGGCATTTTCAAGCTGCACGTGAAGCAGCAGGAGGCGCTGGTCGCGGCCGCCCTCGGCCTGGAGAATGCCGGCGAGGACTGAGTCCGCCAACCTCAACACGCAAACCTATCGGAATCCACGAATAATGAGTATCGAAGTCAAAGTTCCCCAGTTGCCCGAATCCGTCTCGGACGCCACGCTCGTCTCCTGGCACAAGCAGGAGGGCGACCGCGTCTCCCGGGACGAAAACCTGGTGGACCTGGAGACCGACAAGGTCGTGCTGGAAGTCCCGGCGCCCGCCGACGGCACGCTGAAGGAGATCAAGATCGGCGACGGCACGACGGTGACCAGCGGCGAGGTGCTGGCGCTGCTCGAGGAAGGCGA